>DCGZ01000150.1 GCA_002314675.1 Fibrobacter sp. UBA1765
TCAAGAAGATCGTGGACCCCGTTGCCGGCAAGGAATTCACCTACGGCGATGGCAAGAATCCGGGCCCTGTCTGCACCGAACTCTTCACCAAGTACACTGCTATCCAGTTCGGCGAAGCAGAAGACCCGTTCGGCTGGACTGAAGTGGTTGACCTGTAATCAGGTCGCTGCGCTTTGAGGGCGGCCCTTGGCCTTTGAGGTATGAGGTCGCCACTTTGTGGCTAGAGATGAAATAAAAAAAACGGACCGCTCGGCCCGTTTTTTTTGCGCCGAAGGCGCGCAACTAAATCTGGTTTCATGACTTTGTCATAGAGACTGTTCGCTTGTAGAATGTTTGTGCAAGCGAACCTCTCGTCTCTCGTCTGTAGGCACGTAGTGCCGTTCTATAACCTAGTACGCTCCGTCGCCCTTGAACACGACCTTGAATGTCTTTGCGATAAGGCCGATGTCTTGGCGAAGACTTGTCTTGCGAACGTACTTGTTGTCAAGGCGCATCCAGTCTTCAAAGCTAATGTCCGAACGTCCAGAAACTTGCCAAATGCAGGTAAGGCCTGGTGTCACGGAAAGTCGCATGTTGTGCCACGGTGCGTAGGTAATGGTTTCAGAAGGGAGAGGCGGACGCGGTCCGACAATGCTCATGTCGCCCTTCAGAATGTTGATGAGCTGCGGGAGTTCATCTAGGCTGAACTTGCGAAGGACTCTGCCCAGCGGATAGATTCGCGGGTCGTTCTTCATCTTGAAGGTCGGGCCTGAAGTTTCGTTGAACTTCATCAGTTCCTTCTTGCGTTCTTCGGCATCTACGTACATGCTGCGGAACTTGTACATGGTAAAGAGCTTGCCGTTCTTGCCTACGCGAATCTGCTTGAAGATGATCGGTCCCTTCGGGTCGCTAAGCTTGACCGCGAGTGCGCAGAACAGTAGCACCGGAGAAAGGCAAATGAGCGCTAAGGAAACGCATGAAACGTCAATGACGCGCTTCATGAATGTTCTGTAGGCGCGGCCTGCGGTCTTTGGCAAAACATCGTCTGCATAGTAAAGACGTGAAAGCTTGAAGAACGGCTGCGCATTCTTGTTGAATGCGTTGATTCGTTCCTGTTCGGCTGCGGATTCCGCTTCTGGAGTGCCGGTCTGTACGAAGGCTTCGAAGATTGGGCGCTTGGTATGGAATCTAAGAACATCCATGAGCTGTGCGTCGTACAGATGGCGAAGAATGTCTTTCTGGATTCCGCCGAGGTCTTCTATGGAGGTGTTCAAAAGAATCAAGCCCAAGCCGCCGTCTGGCAAGAAGCCAATGACATCGATGAATTTAAGTTCCGAAAGCAAGGTTAAGACACTTATCTTCCAGGAGCGAATAGCCATTGCAGTCTTGTTCCAGTCACTAAAGATGTCGAACTGGTGCACATAGATCTTGATTAGCGTAAACGGGCGATTGTTTCTGTTTGTACGCAAAAACTCTTCTTTCAAGCGTTGCTGAAAGAGGTTGGCCGGGTACACAAGATGCTTGAAATCTGGCGATGCAAGGATTTCGTCCAAATTGCCTTTGGTAGTAAAGTCTTCCATGGTAAAAAAAATAGATTAAATTTGGTTATAAAAAAATAAATACTACAACTTGGAATACCAAAAAAGGCTGTATTTTGAAAATTGTTGAATTGCTGAAGGCTTCTGTTGAAAAACGCTCTGAAATTGCTGAATCAACAAATGCGTATCGTGTTTTTAACGGCGCTGGTGATTCTTTGCCGGGGGTGACGCTTGATCGCTTTGGCGGACACTATCAAATACAGTTCTTTCTTCAAGATTTGATGCCTCGAGAACACGAACTGGTCGATGCCGTCCGTGAAATTTGCAATCCGGAATATCTTGCTGTCAAGTATCGGCTGGACCCGGGCGGCAAGGCCTTGGAACATCCTGAAATTAAGGTTGTGCTGGGCTCAGATTCCAGGACGGTTGTTCAAGAGGGGAACTGCCTGTTTAACGTGGACCTGGAAGACACCGTGAACCCGGGCCTGTTCCTTGACATGCGCGACGTGCGCATAGATGTTGAAAATCGTTCGGCGGGTATCACTTTGTTGAATCTGTTTAGTTATACCTGCAGTTTTGGCGTGCATGCGCGTGTTGGCGGCGCAGAAAAGGCTGTAAATGCTGACATCAGTGGTAAGATCCTTGATAAGGGGCGTGAAAACTATGCGTTGAACTGCCTTGAATGCAAGCCGGGCGAATTCTTTAAGGGCAATGCGTTTGAGTACCTTGCATGGGCAAAAAGGAAGGGCCTTAAATTTGAAGGAATTGTTCTTGACCCCCCGAGCTTTGCGCGTTTCAAGGGTTTTTCGTTCAACGTGAAAAACGATTTCCAGAAGCTTGTGCTTGGTGCGACCGAGGTGCTTGCTCCGGGTGGATTTTTAATGGCTAGTTCCAACTACAGCGGCTTTGAACTGCGCTCGTTCGGGCAGAATGTGCTTGCTACAGTAAAGACCGTGTTCCCGAAGGCGAAGCTTGCATGGACGCGCTCGCAAGGGGCGGACTTCCCTGGGAGTGGAAGTTCCAAGGACAGCTGCCTTTGTGCGGCGATGCTGACTGTTTAAAAAAAAGCGGCGCTTTGAAAAGCGTCGCTTTTTGCTTTAGCTTGTTGTACTACGGCTGGACTAGGCAGAGCACGTTTACGGAAGATGTGACCGTGTAGGTCTTTCCTGGTGCGCAGCCTGCCGGCTGGAAGTAAGCGAAGTTCGATACCGGTTCGTCGGAATCCCACATCACTTCGGTAGACATGTAGTCTGCGCCTACTCGAGGCTTGCAGCCGATTGTGCAGCCGGTCTTTGCGCCTGCCGGGACTTGAACGACTGTCGGCGTGTTGCTAGAGATGAACATAGAATCCGGGAGAGTCGGGAGAATCGGTTCGCCGTATTTATCCTGGTCGTTGGAGTTGCCGATTGTAAGAACCAGGTCTACATGGTTCTGGTCAAGGACCGTTACGCCTTCGCAAGTGTACTTTTCGTACGTTTTGTCCTTGTTCTCGACCGTAACGACTGCCGTAACTTGTTCCTTGTGAAGCCCGGTCGGAGCAGTCATGCTTGCTTCTACGCCAGTGCCAGAAATTGAGCCTGCCGTGCTAGCCCAGGTGTAGCCTGTAATTTCAGATTCTGAGGTTGCTTCGACGGTCCAGGAAATCTGTTCGCCTGTATAGACTGTGCTCTTGTTTGGCTTGCAGGAACTTACGGTGATTGGAATGCCCTTGACTTGCAGTTCTTCGCATTCTACGGCGTTGCCGTCAACAAGGAGTGTTGCCTTGTAAAGACCCGATTCCTCGTAGCGAACATTGACCGTCTGCAAGCCGTTGCCTTGAACGTTCTTTTGGCTTGTGCCATCGAATGTCCAAACGAATGGGGCAAGAATCTGGTCGTAAACTTCACCTTCGTTTCTGTAGAAGTTCCATGTGGCGATTTCGCCCTTGTCGATAGGCTTTTCTGGGGCGCATGTGCCGTTAACCTTTTTGGATTCCGTGTTAAGGGCTTCGTCAGAGCTTGCCGTTACCGAAGCGGATGATTTTGGCGGCGGTGCGTCAGGGTCCGATGGCTTGGTGTTTGGTCCTGTTGTAGAAGAGGAGGATTCTGCAGGGGAGTCTGGATCATCGATGTCGCCAGAGTCTGTGCTGCTAGAGGACTTTGTGCTTGGGGTATCTTCTGAACTGGAAGAAGAATCGCTACCGCAGGCTGCAAGTCCAAATGCAATGCATAAAGTTGATAATAGGGTTAAACCTTTCAAATATTTGCAGTAATTCATGGTCGTGAATATAAGAAATTGGTCGGTGTACAGTTTATTTTGCCTTGTATTACGAGAATTTTTACCGGCGTTGTAATGTAAAATTTACAATAAAATTGGTTTGAACCTATATTGCTGAAAAATCAGTTTTCGTTCTTTGAAAAGAACTAATTTGCTATCTCGTTGGGAATCTATACATGAATGGGAGGCTACTTGTGCCGTATTTATTGTTAGTATTGATGGGTTTCATTTCTGCTTTTGCTGTAGAACAGGAACAGCCGACACCGTACGATCTCGTGCGTCCGGTATTCCCTATGGTCTGGGACACGATTCCGACCGATGAAGGTGGTACCGTTCAAAGCTTTAGCCAGTTTGAATACGCTTCCAAACCGGCAAAGAGAAATGCGTTCCCTAAAGTGGGGTCCGTTCCACAGGACTTTGTGCCGAACGGTTTTGTGCCAGATACCCTGAGCCAATCCTTCCTGGATGCCCGTAACTTGAGAATGGGTAGAATCCGCTTGAACCAGGCCGGTTATTTGACGGAAGACGGCTATAAGCAATTCTACTATGTTTCAAAGGATGCAAAGTGCGGCGACACGTATTCTGTCGTGAACCTGGCTGGCGAAGAAGTGGCTACAGGAGGCTCTTTCAAGTCTTCTGGCTTGACAACGCAATCTTCCTGGACCATCAAGGCTTCTGTGAGCGCAGCTCCAGAAAGTTCAAAGGATCGTTATAATGCAAGCGCTAATGGCCCTGAAGGCACTGTTTGCGTAGGTTACCTTTCGGATATGAGTCTTCCGACGGACCAGCGCCTGCGTATCAAGGTCGGCAAGGAATATTCCTCTACATTCATTATCAGTGACCGCGTTTATTCCATGGTCCGTGACGCAACGATCAAGTTCTATGGCATCAACCGTTCCGGCAATTCTGAATCCTGGTTCCATAAGCCGAGCCATACGATGGATGGTAGTGGCAAGTTTGTCGCTGGTGAAGGTGCCGCTACGGGTTTTGTCTCTAAGGAAGGGGCCTTGCAGGGCGGTTGGTATGACTGCGGTGACCATTTGAAGGAATCCCAGACACAAGCCTACGCTTTCATGGTGCTTGCCGTGATGGCCGCAAGCAACCCGGACCGTGACGACGATAACTATGCCTATAACCATGGTGAAACGGTAAATACCGACGGTATTCCAGATATTTTGCGTGAAGCCAAGCACGGAGCAGACTTCTTCTTAAGAGCATTTGCATTTGCCGATGGCGTTGTAGATAACATGGCCGTTTCTGTCGGTAACTTTGGCGCTGACCACGGTTGGTGGGGTAGGCCAGAAACCCAGGATGCCTTGCCGTCGACCGTAACAGGTCGTGGTGGCCCGCACGAACGTGATAACCGTCTTGGCGAACTCGGTTCCAATATTTCTGGCCAGATTGCTGCTGGTCTTGCAATCCTCAGCAAGGAATACGCTCAGTACGACAAGCCCTTTGCAGATAGCTGCCTCATGGTTGCCGAAAAAATGTATGACTTCGCAAAGAACCTCAAGCTCAAGGAAAAAAGCCTTGGACCGGGAACGTACGATGGTGGCAAAAAGTATGTGTTCAATACGGTTGCCGATGGTTGGTCGAGCGCCGCATACAACGGTAACAACGAATCCCACGATGACTTGGCTATAGCTGCAATCGCTCTCCATTACGCCACCTATGAAAAGACTGGCGTGATGGACTACTTGAACGACGCTGTAGAAGATAAGACTATCGGTGTGGAACAGGAAGCTACGAACGGCTTCTTTCCTGGTGGTTGGATGGCATGGAACCGCGATGGCATGCGCAAGTCTAGCAAGAATACCAGCTGGGCTAATGCCTACACCTATACGCTCTATGGGTTCTACAAGCTTTTGCTCCAGGACGAAGCTACTGCAGCAAAGTATGGCATTACCAATTCAAAACGCTTGATTTATGCTGAAGACGTTGCCTATACGCTTTCTGCAAACCTGAGCAACATGTCTAGCAACGGCTCTGAATCCATTACGCTTCCGGGCTTGTTCAATGATTATAACCTGAGCTATGGCGATCTCTGGTATAACATGCAGACGGATCAGACCTGGATTTACAACCGTTACCAGGCTGGCAACATTTTTGAAGTGTTTGCATACGCCGATGTGACTAAGGATTTGGAAGGTGTTAAACTCCCGGGCAAGGGCATTCGTCAGTGGCACTCTAAAGAAATGAAGCAACTCGGCATTAACCAGTTGAACTATATGCTCGGTATGAATCCGTGGGATGTATCGTTCCTCCTTGGCGTCGGCGATAAAAACGATGCTCATCCGCATCATCGCGCAAGTAACCCGGAAGGCAGGAACGTTCCTGGTGCTGCATACGTCTATAATCCTCCTGTTGGTGCCTTGTATGGCGGTACGACTCCGGAAGTTGATGGCAAGAATGCATGGGTACCATCTAACCATAGCTGGGAAGATTATCACCTTGCTGAAACCTGTATCGACGGTACGGCAATGTTCCTTGCCGCTGGCGCAATGGCTGTCAAGGAAGAAGACCGCAACCGAGCTCCTTCTCAGGTAAATGTTGAAATCCGCTATGCTGGCTTTGATTCTGCAATCGTGAACATCAACCAGGATGTTCGTGGTACTGTAATGATTCTTGCAAGCACCAATGAAACAGGTCCGTTTACAGACATGTATGTGGATTCTGTTCCTGGCGTTAAGCATACCATTATCATGAAGCCGCTCCAGAACGGTACTACCTACTACTTCAAGGTCGTTGCAATCAATTCCCGTAGCGAAAAGTACACGACGAAGTGGCTTGTCGATAGCACGAGCACTCCGTTCAACTTTACGACTCTTGCATCGGCTGCGCCAGACGCAAATATCCAGAATGTAAAGATCTGTAACTTGAGCGCAGATAGCGCAGAAGTCATGTGGTACACTCCGAACGGCCAGTATGAATCCAAGGTCTATTGGGATACGGTCCTTACCACATACGACAAGATGGCTAACAATACCGGCGATACCAATGCCGATGTCTCTGGAATCCCGACTAGCTTCCATTACGTAAAGTTCGGTGGCCTTAAAGAAAAGACGACCTATTACTATTGCGTAGAAAGCAATGGCTCCAGACGCTGCGTAGATGACAAGGGCCAGCCGCTCAAGTTCAAGACTCCTGTGACCCAGTACGACTTTGAAATTCGCGCCTACCAGTATGAATTCGGCGGCATGGACTTCTTGGACTTGAACTTGATCAATAAGGAAGAACGTGCATTTGATAGCCTTACGCTTCGCCTTTATGTAACTGCAAAGGAATCTGAAATTTTGCCGGTTCCTGGCGTGAACAACCAGCCTGGTTCCTGCCCGCTCCTTGTGGACGAAGATATTTGCCAGGCTTACGATGAAGCCGGCTTTAACAAGCCTTGCGAAAACGACCGTGAAATCCGTGACTTGCTCCGTGGTGCAACTCCGGTAAAGCTTGAAGATACCTATAACGCAAGTACAGGAACTTATGGCTGGTACCTGCCGGTTCCGCTTGGTTCTACCACGATCAAGTCTTCTTCCCGTATGCGTATCGACTTCGGTTTCTCTTACGGTATTTACCAGAACGGCAACTGCGAAACGCTTCGTTCCCCGGCATCAAAGCGCATGACTTCTACTACGGGTGACTGGAGCTGGGCAGCCCACACAGCCGGTAATTCCAGTGCAGAACGCGTTGACTACGAAGGCATGCCGGTTTTGGACAAGGACTTTGGCGATGCTGAACTTGCTCCGATCGACCCGTACATTGCTGTTTACCGCAAGGATGAATTCGTTTGGGGCTACAGCCCGTCTTACTCCGAAATGACGACCAAGCGTGCAAAGTACGAAATGACCGTAACGCTTGACAAGCCGTTCAATGTTTCTAACGGTTCCTACATTCAGATCGACTCTACCAAGAGCACGATGATGGTTACAGGTACAGCCCTCATTACAGAAGGCGGCTTTGTGACATCGATCTGGGTGAATGGTACTGCCCTTACAAAGGAACAGGTTGCAAGTGCTGCAGTCTATAACTACGAAACTCAAAAGTACGACTTGAACATTCCTGTAAAGCTTGGCATCGGTACAAACAAGGTTGACGTTACGATCTTTGCAGGCCCGGACCCGGAATGTGAAGCATGCCAGGAAAACGGTGGCTGCGCATTCGTGAACCGCAGCTACTTTATCCAGTTCAGCAAGGGCGACCGCACTGCAGGTATCTTGACCCTTACAAAGGAAGACGGCTCTGCAGTTTCTAGCCCGGCAGAAACAGACGGTTCCTTGAAGTTCTACGTGAATGTGAAGGACAAGGATAATCGTGATTCCAAGACGATTTCTGCTCTTCTTGTGAATTCCCGCACAAAAGACACTTTGACAGTGACGCTCAACCGTGTAAACGAAGTGACCGGTGAATTCAGAAGCGACTTGATTACTGCCAAGGCTGTTAAGGACGCTTCATTCCCGACAATTTCCTTTATGGGTGGCGATACCATTACTGCTGTCTACATTGATGCTGAAGATGATGAAGATATTGCGACACAGACATTCTTTGCAGACCCGACGCACCCGATTCCATCGGAAGCTCTCGTTGTCGGTAACGATTGCGAAGGTGTTCCTGAAAAATTGGTTGCTACGTTTAGCAGTGTGTTTAGCTCGAAGATCACCTTGGACAGCGCTGTAGTTTCGTTGGTTGCCGCAAATGCGGAAGACTCTACCGCTTATTCCATGAAGCCGCTTTCTGGAACTGTTTCGGATGGCTTTACCGCAGAATTTGACTTGACCGCTCTCAAGCTTGCTACGGCAGCTCCGGCTGGCAAGGTAACGTTCTACATGACTGAAAACGGTGTTGAAACTTCGGAATCGATTGCATTGAAGGATGGCCTTGCTCCAGCTCTCAAGCAAATCTTGATTCTTGAAAATTCCGAACCGCGCTCCGTTCAGGATACTGTGAAACTCGTCTTTACCGAACCAGTAACGCTCCCGTCCATGACTGAATGGCCGCTTGGAAATGTCGGTGACGGATCTAAGGAAATTGACCAGTCTAGCGTCATCGTGAAGAGCGTGTATACAACAGACGATGGAACAAGCTGGATCTATGTAATTGAAGGCAATACGGACGGCAAGGTTGTTATGGGCAAGAACGATGACCATGCAGGCTACAAGGCCGAAATCAAGTATGGCTTCAAGGTTGCCGACTATGGTTTCAATGAAATCGCAACTTGCAACCCGGTTGAAATCGTTGAAGCGGTTCGTGCAATCCATATCGCAAACTCCGTTATTTCTGATAAGGAAGGCGATGGCCAGCCAGACCAGATTGTTTTGAACTTTGTCTCCTTGATGGATGAAAAGCATACTCCGGACAGCTTGATGGTTTATTGGGGCAACCCTTCTGAATACCATGCGTTCCTGATGCCGCGTGATGGCTGGAACCTGGAAACCAAGAATGGGGACACGACCTATACTCCAAATATCCAGAAGAAGGATTCTACCTCCAAGATTACCGATAGATCCTATTGGGATTTCAAGACCGAAAACGTAGTAGTCCAGGTTCAAAAGGATTCTATTAACGATGATGGTGATACCGTTACGTACTGGGTCTCTGAAAATACGGTAAAACGCTATGACAGCGTCAAGGTGGAAGTGATTGACACCGTTTGGTCCTATACGTTTGATACTCTTGGAACAACGGCAACTGTAGCTACATATTCTTCCTTGACTTTGAAGATCGACGAAGGTATTTTCAACAGGATGACGGCTGGTGCCTATAACGGCAGGGGCCTTGTAATCCAGGGCGGCAACTTCTTTGATGCCGATTCCTCGATGCTTGCTGATGACTGCCCTCCGATTGCAATCAGTGCTACATGGCGCTCCAATACGACTGGTTCCATTGAAATGAACTACCTCGATGTCGTAATGTCGGAGCCTCTTGCACCGGCTGTAGATACGACTAGCGACGATGAATTCTACTACGTGGAACGCATGCGCGAAGGTGAAAAGGGCAAGTACTTGAAGCAGAGCTCCTTGCGCGCCAAGCCAAGCACGGCTTCCAACTTCAAGAAGGTTTCTTTCCGCTACCTCTTTGATGCCGATTCCGTTGTATGGTCCGGTGACTCGATTCGCTTGATCCCTGATTCTACAAAGAGCTTCTTCAAGGATATGGCAAACCTCTTCCCGGGTGAAGCTACTCCTTGGATCCCTGTAACAGGTGTTATCGAAAAGGTTAAGTTCACCGTAAAGCCGTTGAAGCCGGTAGCAAAGAAGGATAGGGATTCCTCTTACTATGGCAACTTGCCGCCGACTGAAGATGAACATTTCCGCCTTAGCGTCGTAGCTGGCGAAGGTGCAGAATATCTTGTTGCAAGCGGCAACCAGGAACTTATAAGGGTTGGCAAGAAGGTTGACGGCTATAACCATGCCGGCCCGACATTCCAGGTGGATGTCCAGCTCCCGGATGGCCTCACAAGGGATGAGCTTACCGGTGAACTTGAATATGAATACGTAATAGACCTTAAGTTCCAGATCTATACGAACTTGGGCGGCTTTGTAAATGAAATGAACTATACGGTAAACCTTACAAAGGATAACCTTGTAGATTACGTTTCTGCAAATAGCATTATTACGTTCAACATCGAATGGTGCGCTCCTGGCGAAGCTCCGGCAAGTTCCAGCGGTCGCCTTGTGGGTTCTGGAGCCTATGTCGGCAAGTTCGACTTTAAGGGCAAGGCAACGGATTCAAGCGGCAAGACTGATAGCCAGCATAAGGGCTCTAAGTCTAAGACTGTTTCGTTCGGTGTACGCCGCTAACTAGTGCGCTAGGTAAAAGGGGCGCTCTTCAATGAGCGCCCTTTTTTTGTCTGAAAAGCATTTGCTATTATGTAAGAAAAATATATCTTTGTAGTGTATATGGAATTTTTTGCAAGTACGGACGCTTATTTTGCTGTCAAGGCGCTAGCATGCCTTGTGGTGTTGTTTCTTTTATTGAAAAAAACACGCCAATTTACAGATGTCTTTAAGCTTGGCCGCCATTTTTCGCGATTGTTTATTTTTACCATCTGTTGGCTTGTTTTAGAAACCTTGATTGCCTTGCCCGGTATTTCTGGTGGGCATTTTGTACATTCCAAAATAATCCTTTCCGCCTTGACCTTTTTTAAGGCCCTGGCATGGATTCCCCTGGGCGTACTGGTGTTTGAACTTGTCCTTGTCGCATTTTCTCGTAAAACGACCAGGTTGATGTTCCTGTTTAAGTATTTGGCGTATGTGCTTTATGCTCTTGCGTGCGGAGCGCTTGTTGTGCTTGGGCATGATGGAGCGTATCCGTTTTTCATATTGCATTTGAGCGCTTTTTTATTGCTTGTTGTTTTGCCGATGCTTTGGGCTGCCTTTAATTGCTTTTTGAATGCGCTTGATGGCCCACCCACAAAAGAAAAGCTATACGCAAACTATGTATGCATCTCGATACTTCTTTTTGTATTGATAACGCTTGGTTGCTGTCTGCTTATGCCTTACGTTATTGAAGGCCGTGTGGACTTGCAGAACTTGTGGAGGGATGCTTCGCTTTTCTTTGCTTTTTTCTTGATTTCGTTTTATTTTATAGTGGCTGCAAAAATGAAATACCGCAGGCATTCTAAAATGGTGTTTGCCCAGGCCCGTGCCATAAGCGATGGCATTGTGGTGTATGCAAGTTCTTCTGGCAAGATTCTTTTTTCAAATGCGGCTGTCATTTCGTTATTGCAGTTGCCTAATGAAACAATTCGTAAAAGGCATATCCGCGAAATTTTGCCATTGGAAGATTCCGTTATTTTTGAAGAACATTCGGCAAAGCCTTTTAGCTTGACGATAAACGGGCGTAAGGAGGAGTTTCTTTCTATCGTATTTTTCGATACGATCCTTTTTGGCGTAAAGTGCTGCATATTGAAGTTCTCTAAAAAGCTAGACGATAATGACATCGTGTATGGGGTAAAGGAAATGCTGCTTCGTGAACAGTTGCGGCAACAGGCCATACTCGAAAAGATGCGAGAAGAAATTCGCCGCAAGGAAGTCTTGCTTCAAACGTCTCTAGACAACATGCCCATGCAAATTTCCGTGAAGAATGAAGCTGGTGTCATAATACTTCAGAACAAGGAAGATGTGCTTGCTCACGGAAAGATGCTTGGCCTTACGGAAGGCTCTTTGCAGGATGCAGAACGAAAAGCATACGATGGAGAAAAGAATTCTTTTGAAGCCGTGGAATATGCAGATGACATGGTTTCTATAAAACGTAGCTTGAACTATACGTACGTGCCTATTGCCGATGCAGGTAAGGTCGGCATGGTTCTTAAGATTTGCCGAGACGTTACTGACCAGATGAACTTGAACATTATGCGTTTGCGCCTGCTTGAAAATGAAAAGCGCCATACGCATTTGGAAGAACTTGGCACGCTTGCAGGTACCATTGCCCACGAATTCAATAATATTTCTGGCGCGCAACTTGGCTTTTTGACGCTTGCCAAATCCATGATGCCTGCAGATACGCCGGGGCTTGAATATTTGGATCAGGTTGAAATTGCCGGAAAACGATCAAAGGAATTGATAGACAAGCTGCTGCAAAGTACACGTACAAGGCAGGATGAGGAAAAGGGCGAACAGACTGTATTTTATGTCGAGGGTGTGGTAAAGAATGCCCTTGCGGCCCTTGCCCAATCAATGCCCGATTCAATTACCGTTGAAAATTCAATAACCCATAGCGATGTAAAATTGTTTGGCAGTGATGTTGATTTGAGACAGATATTGTCTAATATATTTAACAATGCCGTGTATGCGATGCGTGAAAAAGGCGGTGTACTTTCTGTGTCCTTGAAAGAGATTCATTCCGAAACGGAATTCGAGGATGGCTCCGTATGGAAGGTCCCAGCCGGCGATTACGCGTGCATTAAGATTTCCGATACCGGTGAAGGTATTCCAAGTAACGTGATGCAGCGGCTCTTTAGCCCGCTATTCACGACGAAACCGCCTGGAGATGGGCTCGGTCTAGGTCTTTACACCAGCATTTCGCTCGTTAGAGCGGCCCATGGAGAAATTACGGTACAGACAACACTTGGTAAAGGTTCTACATTTAAGATATATTGGCCCTTGTCCAAAAACGAAGGAGTTAAGAATGTCTAAGATTCTTGTAGTCGATGACGATGCGCAAATCAACCTTTTGCTGAAGGAATATCTTTCTCGCAATGGTTTTGAAGTAGACACTGCTTCTAACGGTGTCGAAGCTAAGAAGCTCTATTCTAGCAATACCTATGATGTCTTTATTACAGACATTATTATGCCAGAAAAAGATGGCTTTGAAGTTATCCTTGAGCTTCGCCACATGGGTTGTGCGCAGAAGACTATTGCCATCAGTGGTGGTGGCCGTACCAGCGCCGAGGACTATCTTGTTACGGCAGAACATTTTGATGTCGCTGCAACATTCTCTAAGCCGCTTGACTTGCCTGCCTTGCTCCTCAAGGTTAAGGAATTGGTTGGCTCCAACTAGCTGGTTTAATGCGCGTTTTAATTGCTGATCCGGATGCTTCCTTCGTTCGGGATTTTGTTGATGGCTGGACTTTGCCGGAAACGGAGTTTGTGCAGGTTACAAGTGAATCTGCGCTAATTTCTTCTATTGAGCAGGCTCCGTTGGACCTTGCCTTAATTCATGTTTCGTTCTTGCTTCGAAACGATCTTGATGCTATTTCGTTTATTAAGGAACGCTGCCCTGGCTGTGAAGTTATTGCACTTTGCGAGCAGAAAAGCTTGCCTGCCGCAGAGAGCGCCGTAAGCCGAGGGGCCGCCCGTTATTTAAAGAAACCTTTTGACCTTTCTGTTTTTGAATCGGAAGCCAGGCTTTACCAGCAGCATTTGAAGGATTCTTCAAGGCAGCGCCTTATGGAAGTCCAGGTGCTGGACTCCCTCTTGGGCGACACGCAGGAAATGCGCAAAATTTTGAACATGGTCAGAAAAATTGCACCGACAACAAGCACCGTGTTGATTACGGGCGAGTCTGGATCTGGTAAGGAATTTTTGGCCAATGTCGTCCACCGCCTGAGCAAGAGGGCCGGACTTCCGTTTGTTGCCGTTAACTGTGGCGCCATTCCAGAAAATATTGTCGAAAGCGAATTGTTCGGCAGCAAGAAGGGTTCATTTACGGGAGCCGTTGCCGATAAGAAGGGCTTGTTTGAAGCTGCTGCAGGTGGTACCCTGTTCCTAGATGAAGTGGGTGAACTTAGCCCTGCAACCCAGGTAAAGCTTTTGCGCTTTTTGCAAAGTAAGGAAATTCGTCGAGTTGGTGAAACTGAACCACGCTACTTGGATGTGCGTATTATTGCTGCTACAAACAGGGATTTGCAGCAACGCATGCGTGATGGCGAATTCCGTGAAGACTTGTATTACCGATTGAATACGTTCCATTTGCATTTGCCGCCACTTCGTGAACGCAAGATCGTGATTCCGCGCCTGATTTCGTACTTCATGCTCAAGTACAAGGAGGAACAGGGCAAGGATGTTCATGACATTGACGCCGCGGCACAGATGGCCCTTTCCAATTATTCGTATCCGGGCAATATTCGCGAACTGGAAAACATTATCGAGCATGCCATTGTTCTTTCTGAAGGCGGGATCATTCGCTTTGAAGACTTGCCCGAAAGTGTGCAGCAACAGAACCTGCCGCCGGAACAGACCTTGATGCAGATAGAGCATACTTCGTCTGCTGGTCCAAGCAAGTCGTTGCCGGCCACCGTGGAGCCAGTCGAGGTTTCCCCGGAAGATTCTATTATCACGCTCGCTGAACTTGAACGTCAGTACATTGTGCATGCGCTTGCGGTTCTCAAGAATTGTACGCAGGATGAAATCGTCGCAAAGCTTGGCATTAGCCGTGCAACGCTCTGGCGCAAGCTTAAAGAGTACAAGATCGAAGGATTGAAGTAGGTGCGTAGGATTTAGTGAATGTTGATTTTCAGTGCTTTAGGGCTTAGAGACTAGGTTTTTGTTATTTACAATTTTCATGGCTTCGCCATAGAAGCTACTCATTCGCCAAGTGAATTTGAGCCCTTCGACAAGCTCAGGGACCTTACGTATGTACAGCTTACTTCGTGCGCGTTCTTGCATCTTAAATACCTCAAAGTGAGTATAGCGAACGACCTCACACCTCAAG
>DCGZ01000177.1:0-11633 GCA_002314675.1 Fibrobacter sp. UBA1765
CACCGGTTCAGCAAGCATTTTTCTATATGATACACTTTGTATTATAGAATGAAAATGTTTTAATAAAAATTTCAGAGAATCGTTGGATTTTTCCAAAGAATGGATTAGTTTAAGGACAGTAATGTTCTCAACCTCCATTATGGAGGATTAAATGATGGAAAACATGAAAGATTATGTATGGATGGTGATTTCAATTGACTCTGATTCCGAAACATCATATGAAGAAAGAAATGATATTCTCTCAACCCATGGCTTTTCGGAGTATTCTCCCAATAAAGGGGTTCGACTACCAGAATCGACCTACTTAGGGAAAGTTCCTCGTTCTGAAGCAGGATCAAAAGTTGATGAAATTTGGGAAGAACTCGAATCTGCCGAATTAGAGCCTCGTAGAATTCTGGGAGGCGTTATTGATGAATGGAAGGTCATTCGAAGCAGAGAAGATAAGGATTAACATTCCTAAGCCCTGCTTGGTAGGGCATAACTTTTGCACTTGCAAATTTGTGTCACGATAGCATCGTTAAACAAGCAATTGAAAGAAAAGATAGAATGTAAAATAACTTCATTTTTTGATAAAAGAATCACTTATAAGCATTCACACATGTAACCGTTTCTAAATTCATATTCTAGTTCTAGCAATTTTCTATCTACATTTATTCGATGCTCTGAAATATTGTTAATATCAAGATTGTCCCATTGATTCTGCTGTTCAAGCATTGCTTTTACTACAGGCATCGCGGCGTTCCATATTCCATCTTTTTTCTTTGACAGATTTCGTCATTATTTAAATCTTTATTGGCAAGAATAATAACTTTCAATTCATTTTTGTCAATAGATTTGTAGATTCGTTCGTGTTTTGTTGCAGAAATATTTGCAGCCCCAATACTAGCCGACAAAAGAAGCATCAAGATTATAGTAAATACATACTTCATCACTTTACAAGTTCACAACCAGTCAAATCATAGTTGTTGTTTAGCAACGTTTCCTTTGTCGGACATGTTAATGTTGCAGCATTTCCAGGCCCTCCGATGATAGGAGTAATATTACAAGGAAATATTTTTTCATCTTATTTTTCGCCCAACACATTCTTTACTGCAATTAAACGAAAAAAACCTTCTGGTCCAGGTGGATTAGGCATTTTTCTTTCGGCTATTTGCTTTGCATATTTTTTTTGTTCTTCAAGCTGTTTCTCTTTCATTTTACTAAACAATTCTGTTCGGGATAGGCTATCATATTTTATTTGAATTAGCGACTGCAAAGAATCCACACAATGCTCTTGAGGATAGTCCCCAGTTCTTTGACAAAAATCATTTAATTTTTTTTCTTCTTTTTCTTTTAAATGCAACCATCCAGAGTATTGATTCTCTTTAAAACCAGAATCTGTTGCTTTTGTTTTTTTTAAATCTTCTAATTCAACCGTTTTTTTCTCTACATTATCTTTATTATTCTCATTTCTAGAATATTCTTGCCGATTGTCAGAACAATTTGGCAAAAAAAAGCAAAAAAACAAAAGAAATATAATTTTTGTTATTTTCATATTTTCCTCATTGACGAATATTTTACCCAACAAGAATCAAAAAAACTTGAAACGAATGGAATTCTTAAGAATGTCAACTTTTTGAGACTTAAAGCATTGGACTTGTTTGTCGAATATTTCCTGGACACTTTTTCCTCGCTTAGTCACATCACGATTGCAGGGAATCGTACAAGACACGCCGCTTCTATCGGAGCATCCTGAAAATAATCCAAAGAAAACAGCAATCAGCAGTACACATTTAAACATCATAATGTTTTTACAAAAAGAAATAATAAAAAAAGAAGTTTAATGGCCAACGAAACAAAAAATTTACAGACAAATGCGCATTTGAAAGCCTAATCGTTAATCAATTCTAAAAGCACCAACATTTTTTGCGTTAGGATAGTGACCCCTTGGGGACAAGACTCGCGGAGCGAGGCTTGGTTCTGAGAGGTGAGTGGCAAGCGTAAGCGCAGCCACGGACGCCGAAGGCGTCAAAAGCTTGGCTACAAGTTCCGTCAGTGCGAACTCCAGAAGGTTCCGTACAAGATCATCGTTGGCGAAAAGGAAATGGCCTAAGACGACCGCAAGGTTGTTCGTTAATCATAACGCAACCCGATTTCAAAAACGCAGGCTTTTCAGCCTGCGTTTTTCGTTAAAGTTCAACACATTTGTTTCTAGGAAACCAATAACCATGTCCACCTTTGGGGTAATAAAAAAGCACATATTCCCCTGCCTTGGAATAGACTCCAAAATATGCGATCCATTCTCCTTGATAGCTATAGCGTCCATTTCCAGAAGACCAGCCATTACGCGAAAGACACCTGAAGTTATAGGCATTCGTAAAAGATGAACATAGACAAACAACAAGTAACATTAATGATATTTTAGACACAATCATTCGGTCCCTTGGCAAAATCCAACGCTTTTTTTCCATTTTTACTCATACAAAAACCAAGATTGACCCCTCCAATATATTTAACGGTGCCATTTCGCCTGTAAATTTTGAAAGGAATTTCGCCATTTTCCACTAAAGCGGCTAATAAGCCAACCTTCATCATAGCATTTTCTGTAGAAGCAAACGTTTTCTCTACGTCAGCACCAAAATTCAGGAAGTCAACTTCATCAAGTGGTTTTTGCAGTTTTGTTTCCGCAAATTGTACCCTCATACGGTTGCTTTCTTGATATTCACATTCCAAATAGATGACTCCGAAATTTCCATAATATGAAAAATCCAAGTATCCATTATTTTCATTAACCCAAGTTTCTGTTGTTCGGAAAACCTGATGTTTACAGCAATATTGATCCAGCGCATAAGCGACATAATGGATTCCATTTTCAATAAATTCCCGAACATCCTTGTTTTCTGATATCCTAAATTTTTCAAAGCATGCAGTTCCATTTTCGGACATTTCTTCGCCATTATCATATTCAGGCCAATTTTTGCTTACAAAAACAAATTCATCCCCAAAGGAATAGCATCCCGTTTCGTAAATACGATATTCTTCGGTATTATCGCAAACGGGATTACCTGCGTATGTTGTAGTTACAATAAGCAATAAAAAAATTGGAGGCAGAGTTTTTTTTCTCATCAGTTATCCTTTATGCAACGGACGGAGAAACCATTGTCATTACTAAAAAAATTGAATCCCCCATATTCGCTTGCCTTAGGGAAATCGGCGACAGTGCCAGAAGTTGATGTCCAAAAATGCGTGGAACCTCCATTATTCATATAAGATCCATCTTTATAAACCATTCCGACGGGAGCTGCGCTAAAGCCATAATCATCAGTTCCATTTCCTCTATCTCTTGGAGCTCCCCATCCATCCACTGTTTTCAATTTTTTTATGGCTGTACCATAACCATTCTTCCCGCCGGCGTATCCGAACAACGTTTCCCAATCTTCTACACTCGGCAAATACCAGCCATCTGGACATGCACTCATTGCAGCTCTCCAAGTATAAAATACAGCAATCTTCCAATATCCAGGAACCCTTTCAAGTAACCAAACTCTACCAGCTAAGTTTTTTCGATATGTTAAATTCTCAGCCATCCATGTTTGAGAACCGATTCTAACGGTCTTATAACACCGTCCATCACGATAATCAAATAGATTAGATGAACTACAAAATGGATTTTGAGCGAATGCAAATGCACTCATAATCAAAATCATTGCAATAATTTTTCTCATATTTCTTTCCTTTCCGCGCGTGGCGGGTTTATAAGTTAAGCCCAGTTTAAGCATCCACATTCGGGACGCTCAAGCCTTTACGCAACCACACGATTTTCAGGAAATAAAAAAGGTGCGGAGTCGTAAGGCTTATGTATTGAAGGCTCTGGTAAACCTGTTAGCAATAAGCAACAAACGACCCGCACCCGATTGGGTGCGAGCGTAGTCCTGTTCCTTGCCAACGTAAAGTTTACCAGACTTTTCAATACAGGAACAAGATTCCTCTCGAAATCAAAATGTCTCCATAAATATAGCATCATCTGCTATACCTATTGAAAAACACTATGAAAATGGGCCGTTTGTTGCCGATACTATTTGCCTATCAGCGGGCTTCATATATTAAGTAGCGTTTCACACCTACAAAACACCACATTTTTTAATTTTTTTTCTAAAAAAATACGACGAAAGCCCTTATCATGAGCGTCAAAGAAACTCAAAAAATTGTTGATGATTGTCGTTGCAAAGTCATTCCTATATAAGACGACCGCAAGGTTGTTCGTTAGTCAAAAAACGAATACAAAAAAAATCCACCCTCGCGAGTGGACTTTTCAAATATGCCATTTCCCAGTTAAGCTGGGAACAAAAGCCTATTACTGGCCAAGGAACTTGCGGCCAATGCCGTATTCATCCTTGTATTCAATGTAGTCAGGAACAAAGCCCTTAGCAAATGTAAAGCTAATGCTTGCGCTGCACTGGAATTCGTTAAGGAGCTTGCCCTTGCCCTTGTTCTTCTGCTGCTTCTTTTCAACGCGTTCCTGGCCCTTCTTGCCAACTACGACTTCAGCTTCGCACCAGCCGCTGCCAGCCTTTGCAAGAACTTCCTGGCCGTCGGTAGAAACGAGCTTAAGCTTGTTTGCATCCCATTCGGTGTTGTTACCGGTAGATGCCCAAACCTGGAGTTCGCCGCTAAGGCCTGTTGCGCTCATCTTGATGGTCGGCATTGCCATTACGTAGCCCCACTTGTCGATACGGCCACTCGGCTTTTCACCGATGTTTTCGCCAAAGATAAGGAAGTAGCCACGTGTACCCTTGCGGCTCTTGTTAAGAGCAGCCTTCACGTCAGCGTTTTCTGGAGCAACTTCGGCAAGCTTGAGGATCATATATTCAGATACAACCGGGTCTTCTTCGCCAACTGCTTCGCTCAAGTTTGCAGCAACGACAGCCTTTTCAGCTTCTAAGCGGATTGCCTTGATTTCTGCTTCTGCACCAACACGCTTTGCAGCAGACATTGCGGAGTCAATTGCAGCAAAACCATTAACCATGGTAGCAAAGTCGGTACCTTCCGGGATAGCCTGGCTCTTACCGATTGTAGCAACGGTACGGGCGTAATCCTTGATGACTTCTTCGTTCTTGATGGAATCCTTGATCTGGTTTACCTTTTCAAAATAGCCAGAAATCATATCGCTGTTGACATTCTTCTTAGCTTCGGTTTCTGCAGCACGGATAAGTGCAGTTGCAAAGTTATCATAGAATTCGTCAGAAACGCTGCCAGCCTTCTTTGCATTCAAATAGGAGTTAATAGCATTGCGGTACTGACCCTTTTCAAGGTGTTCATCACCACGCTTTTCGTTAGTGCCCTTACAAGCAGTAAGAGCCAAAACAGCTGCCACGGCAGTGGTCAAGAGGAATTTATTCATTGTAAACCCTTATGGACTTGATTGTTAACGTTCACTCGTCGTAAAAAATTGCATTTTGGGCACTTTTTCACAAACTTATGTCTTCATTACCTAATTTAATTAAATATATTATGCATGCATTTAGAGTATTAGTAAATTTTTATTTCGGAGAACTAAATTGAACATTCTAGCCATATCGCCAGAGGCAGGCATTACGACTAGCGCTCTTGCAACAGCGGTTGACCGCATGACAGAAGCCTTCTGCCGTGTGGGTACGAATGTTATTACCTGTTCCCCATTTTACAAGCAACGCATTGCGAATCCAGAAAGTTACGAATGCGTTTTTAGGGGCGAAGAACGCCTCCACCATAAGCCGTTTGAAGTTTACAGGGCTACAGGCTCTCTGCACACCTACATTTATAACGATGAATTCTTTGGCCGTCCATACATCTATGGCGAACCGGGAGTTCCGTATGCAGACAACCATATCCGCTATTCATTCCTCGCTTCTGCAGCTCTTGAATATGCTGTGGCAACAGGATTTGTTCCAGACGCAGTTCTCGGGCACGAATGGGGCGGAGCCCTTGCAGGCCACATGCTCCGCACACACTTTGCAAAAGAATTCGGCAATGTCCAGTTCTTTTTGACAGTGCACAACATCACTTACGATTTTCTTGTTTCTGATACAGAAATCGAAAAGCTCGGTCTTCCTGGCGACGACTACAACATGGACGGCTATGAATACTGGGGCAAGGTAAGCCTTCTTAAGGCGGGCATCCTCTATGCGCACACCGTGCTCCTGCCATCTACGGGTTATCGCGATACCATTTTAAGCACAAACCTTTCCGGTGGGCTTACCGGTTTCTTGCGTCGCAATGCAGGCAAAATCAAGGGGATTCAATTTGGTGTGAGCTACGACACATGGGACTTCAACCGCGAAAGCAAGTTGCCCATTATCGGAGCAAAGCAAAAGGCCAAGGCCGAACTGGCAGCCCTAGTCGGGGCAGACTTCAGCGACAAGCTCCTTGTTTACGCCCACATTGATTCCGAATCCGGCAACACGACCGAAACTCTTTCGACCTTGCTTGCAGACTTTGCAGCGCTCAATACGTTTGTTCTTGTAGGCATTCACGAAAACATGCCGGAGCGCGAATACTTTAACGCTGTTGCTGCTGAATACCCGAACAGTTTCTGCGTTCGCCCAATCGGCGAAACCACGACGAACTTGCAAAAGTACCTTGCCGGTGCCGACATCCTGTTTGCAGGCAACGTTCGCGAGCCTTCAACTTCCATTATTCTCAAGGCTCTTGCAGCAGGCACAATCCCTGTTACCGGCCGTGAAAATGGCGTAGCAAACCTGCTTGTTTCTTACCAGGATTCCAACGCAGATCAGGCAAACGCAATTCTCTCAGATGACGCCAACAATCCGGTACTCATGCTCCGCTGCATCAAGAAGAGCCTAGAAATCTACAAGTCCGAAGACTGGAACAGACTTGTCCAAAACGCATACACATTCCGTTACGAATGGGATCGCACTGTCTGCCAGTACCTGATAACACTTGGCGAACATTAGAAACAACTTAAACATTTCTGGAATTTATTTACTATATTGTAGCGCACTTAAGCGGGACTTTAGCTCAGTCGGTTAGAGCTGCGGACTCATAACCCGCCGGTCCTGGGTTCAAGTCCCAGAGGTCCCATTGCCCCTAGATCTAGCGGTCTAGGGGCTTTCTTTTTGCCGTTTTTAAAAGCCAAAACGGCATTTTAAAACTGTACTCTACACTTGTATACGCTTCTCCTTGGCAATCTTTTGAAATGTACAAAAGTGTGCGAAATCTTACTGAGTGTGTGCTTTTTGTGTGCTTTTACTTAACTCTCACAACTTTGCATAGCACTAAACGCAAAAAGACTCGCCTTGCAGCGAGTCTTTTATGCTTTGCAAGAAAACCTACAGGTTATTACTTACGACGGTAGCCAAGCTTCTTGGAGAACTGGGAGCGTTCGTAAGCGGTTTCCTTAACGGTTGCATTATTACCTGCATAGGTAAAGCAGTAAGAAACACCGTCTTCAGCAATCGGCCATGATTCCTTAATCAAGGCAACCTGGTAAATGTACGGACCGGTTGCAATCTTGCGGCCATTCTGGGAAATCGGGTAAATGTTTGCGCTAACAAGCATACCACTGAATGTCGGCTTACCTGCGCAAGAACCATCTGTAGGACCGCCCTTCGGAACCATGTTGCCCATTTCTTCAGCAGACATGGTCTTTGTGTACTGGCTAATAAAGTGGCCAAGGTGGTCAAACACACGTACATTAACCTTGAACGGACGGTCTACCCAGAAGCTAATGCTCGGGCAGCTTTCAACACCGTTAGCATTGTAGCAAACAGCCTGGTTTGCAGTCTTGTTAAGAGTCTGGACACCTTCGGAACCAGCAACAAGGGTACTACCAAAGCATTCCTGGTTAGTGCTCTTGCCAGCGCATCTCGGGTCAGTCGGCGTAGCAGCAAGCCAGCCATCAACACCAGTAGGATAATTACCAGCTTCAGCCGGGAGAATTGCAACCTGCAAGTCGGCAGTCTGTTCCGGAGAAAGTTCTTCGCCATCCTTTGCAACCCTGTCAACCGGGAAGTCCGGGCGAGCAATGGTCTTGTCAACAATTTCGAACTTATCACCGATGCTTGCCTTGATTGTTACGCTACCCCAGTCCGGGTTTGCGGTTGTAAGGCCGTTCTTACCGGTAATGGTATTAGCCTGCATCCACGGGGAATCGGTTACACCCTTGATGTAGAATTCGTTAGACGGGTCTGTCTGCAAGTAGTTGAAGGTAATTGCGTCACCACTCTGGATCTGCTGCGGAGTCGGGTCAATAGAACCATCCGGATTTACCTTGAAGAGGGAACCAGTCATTGTGTAAACGAAGCCATCATCGTTTTCTGCACCAAATTCAAAGGAAGAAAGTGCATACACAAATGTATCGAATTCACCAGGAATAGCGTTGCCAGTTGCCGGGTCTACACGCGGACGCTGAACAATAACCGGGGAACCGTTCTGAGCGTTGGCGGAAGTCGGATTTGCAGAAATAGAAGCCATGATACCAGCAACGGTAGCTTCATTAAGGTCAGCACTCAAAATGAGGTTTGTATACCACACGCCATCCTTCGGAGTAACGGTAGCTTCACCAATTGCCGGGGCTCCGTAACGGCTAGCAGCGATTTCGGAAAGAGTGGAGTGAATCTTCATGTTAGAACCATCGGTCTGACGGTCAGCATAGAAGAAGTGCAAGTGATGCCAGGAACCATCAGTCCAGGAACCAGCTTCATCAAGAGCACAGCTGCTTGCAAGCGGTTCGCCCGGATGGCAACCGTGGGCGTTCTGAGCCAAGAAGTCTAGTTCGACCTTACCAGGTGCAGCCAAGTGGGTACCGCCAAGGTCCACAGCCAAGACACCGTCTACGTAAATCCACATGTCATCGTCACCGGCGAATTCAAAGATTTCGCCCTGGTCCTTCTTGTACTTGAACTTGATGTAACCCATCATGGTCAAGCTGTAGTTACGAAGATGGAGGCTACCAAGAGCACCACCAGCAGTAGCTGCAGCTACAGCGGCATCAGGGGTCTTAGGACCACCTGCACCAAGCCAAGCAGAGCACAAGCTACTGGTATTATTTCCAAGATAGTCAGTCTGGCTACTTGCATACGCATAACTATATGGTGGGCAGAAAATAGACAGGGACTGCGGACCATACTGGTTAGTACCTTCTCTCTGACCAACATAAACACCATCAGGTGTTACGTTATCAAGAGGGAAGTAGCCACCGTTGTTCCAGTTGTAGTCGATTTCATAAAGGTTGGTTGCGCCTTCGACAGCCGGCAATTCAAGCGGCAAGTTGGAACGCATGTTATTACCAGAAAACCATTCGCCGAAGTTCTGGTTATCGCAAGCTTCACGAGCCTTGTTAATGATTGGCTCGTACATCATGTCTTCACCCAAGGAAGGGTCAAAAGTCAATTGTTGCTGAACCATTCCCGGGGTAACATACACGATCTGAGTCCAAGAATGATTTTTGCAAACCGGGGCGGCATCGCACTTCTTGTCGCCATCCTTGGTATCTTTTGTCCAACCAGCAATGTTAGCTTCGCTTGCGCACAATTCGTGAGCAAAGCCACGCATAATCTTAAGGCCCTTAGGGTTCAAGGTCGGGTGCGGCTGACAGCCCTGGAATTCACCATACCATGCATAGCCAGTAGCAGAAACCTTTGTCTGCAAGTAAGCAGGCAAAGAAGAGTTCGGAACCTTCGGGTAACCATCCATACCGATTGGCAAGCCGAGTTCCGGGTTAGAAGTATTGCCGCAACCATTATTTGCATAGTCGGCGCGTTTTGCCATCCAGTTAGGATCATTTTGATAACCAGGAGTGGTCCAAGTATCAAGACCACCAACACAATCCTTATCACCAACATTACAGGTTTGACTGTGGTTCCAGGCAACATGGTTAAAATAGTTAATACTTGTATAGGCTTCTTCGGTAAAGTTTTCGAAGTCAGAGTGAGTTGACGGGAAGTCACGGACAATAACGTCAAACTGAGCGCACTTTCTACCCGGTTCATTAGGGCAATCAATAATGCCAGCCCATGCAGTGCCAAAAGCGCCACTCAAGGCAAGCGCAGAGGCAAATAAACCTTTCTTAGTTATGATCATAAAATGGTTCTCCATCCGGCGCGACCGGACAATATACGTAATCGGGCTAAAATATAAACTCTTTGGACGTAAGTAGCAAAGTTGTTTTCGTGAAAAATCGGTAACAAAAGGGTCTTTTTGCAATATTTCGTGATAAAAATCTCAAAATTCGGATTTTTTTCAAAAAAAAGATCCCCGGTCGGGGCCGGGGATGACGTTTTTAACAGCCGGGGATGACATTTAAAAAAACGGGGATGACGTTTTTTCAACCAAGCAGGCATTTTTTTAGCCAGGAATGATTTCAGCCTACTTTACAAGTTCTGCAGCAAGGCGACGAGCTTCGGCATCGGCAGCCAGTGCATCATCGAGGGTCAAACGACCATTCAAGGTCGGGGCCTTCGCCATGACACTTTCCACAAATTTCGGAATATCCACGAAGCGGATGCGTTCCTTGAGGAATGCGTCCACAACGACCTCGTTTGCAGCATTCATCATGCTAGGCACAACGCCACCAGCCTTACCTGCCTCAAAGGCGAGGGCAAGGCAACGGAACTTATCAAAGTCCGGGGCAAAGAACGTGAACTTGCCAAGGGTCGGCAAGTCAAGGCGCTTTGTTTCAAGCTTTAGGCGGTTCGGCCATGTAAGCGCAACCTGGATAGGAATGCGCATGTCCGGAGCGCCCATCTGAGCCATGAGGCTGCCGTCACGGAACTGCACCATAGAGTGGATCATGCTCTGCGGGTGAACCACGACCTTGATCTGTTCGTAAGGAATGTCGAAAAGAAAGTGCGCTTCGATTACTTCAAGGCCCTTGTTCATCATGGAAGCGGAGTCGATGGTAATCTTTTTTCCCATGCTCCAGACCGGGTGGTTAAGAGCATCCTTCAAGGTAATGTCACCAAAGGTTTCGATCGCGCGTTCACGGAACGGGCCACCGGAGGCAGTGATTTCGAGGCATTCCACTTCGGCGTTCGGGCGACCTGCAAGGCACTGGAAAATCGCATTGTGTTCGGAGTCGATCGGAGTGATGAAGGACTTCGGGTTTGCCTTGAGCGTATCCTGGATCACAGGGCCAGCCATGACCATGGTTTCCTTGTTTGCAAGAGCAACATGCTTACCGCACTTGATTGCAGATATGGTCGGAAGGCAACCAACCGCACCCATAAGAGCGTTTTCAACAATGTCGGCACAAGGATCGCTTGCAAGCTCGCAAAGGCCTTCCATGCCGGTGAGCACGTCTAGGCTTGGCATTGCATTCTTAAGTTCCTTGGCAGCGTTTGCATCAAACATACAGGCTCGCTTTGCACCAAGCTTATTTGCAATTTCAGCAACCTTTTTCCAGTTGGTATTTGCAGCAAGGGAATGAAGCTTGAATTCTTCCGGATGCTGTTCAATTACATTAACGGTTGAGTCACCAATAGAGCCGGTGGCTCCGAGCAAGCAAACATTTTTCATAATAGTTTTTTAGGATCTAGGGTTTAGTGGTTAGGATCTAGTGAATGTTGATTTCTAAGTTTTTGGGGTCTAGGGTACAGGGGGTTGGGTATAGAGAAGTTGTTTTTCATGCTGTCGGCTGTAGGCTGACGTCTGTCGAC
>DCGZ01000177.1:11717-15768 GCA_002314675.1 Fibrobacter sp. UBA1765
CTCTAGGCGCATAGCGCCGACCTCATGCCTCAAGCACCGAAGGTGCGTACCTGACTCCAGTTCCCTGCAATCTGTCTTCTGACTCACTTCAAAAAGTCCAAGAGGAGTACTACGATTGGGCCTGCAAAGAAGAATGAATCCATGCGGTCAAGAACGCCACCATGCCCCGGGAAGATCTGGCTAGAATCCTTTGTACCGCTCCAACGCTTTAGAGCAGACATGAGCAAGTCGCCAGCCTGGTCTGCAATGGAAATCACAATACCAAGGGCAATGGCCTTTGCAAGGCTAACATCAATTACCTGAATTAGGCAATCCGTAGTCCACAAATAGAACCAGCCAATCGTAAAGAGCGTTCCGCCGACTGCACCTTCCCAAGTCTTTTTAGGGCTCAAAGACGGTGCCATCGGGTGCCTACCAAACGGGCCCTTGCCAGCAAGGAACTTGCCCACAAAGTAAGCTGCAGAATCGCAAATCCACATGGAAGTCATTACAAGCAGGAACAAGAAGGAATGTTCAATGCCATGGCCAGAGCCAAGGAGAAGCATGGTTAGGCCGCCCCAAAGACCAAGGTAAAGAGGCGCTCCAATCTGGAGAACCCACCATGGGAACAAGTGTGCGATTTCAACCTTTGCATAAGCGAAAGCCACATAAATGGCAACGACCAATACAACCGCAACGCCTACAAGCCCATTTACCTGCAAGCCATCAAAAAACTTGCCAGACTGTAGAGCGGTTGCAACTGCAAGCAAGACCGCAGCTACTGGAGCCACGACCTGCATATTCGGTCCCTTGTACATTTTAGAAGCCATGCGCGCCCACTCCCAGGCGCCTCCACCACAAAGGAAGCACATAAGGGCAAGGCGGGAATAATCGTTACCCCACATGCACAAAAGCACCACTGGAATTGCAACCAGCGCAAATAAAACACGAACTGTCAGATTATTCATAGAACTTTGCCTTCTTTGCCAAAGCGACGTTCACGAGTATTGTAAAACTCAACAGCCTTCATAAATTCTTCCTTCGAAAAATCTGGCCAAAGAGTATCTGTCACATAGAATTCGCTGTAGGCAGCCTGCCAAAGCAGGTAATTGGAAAGACGGAATTCGCCACCTGTACGAATCACAAGGTCCGGGTCTGGAGCAGCACCCAGGTACAAATGCTTTGCAAACTCGCTTTCATCAAGAGCATCGATAGAAAGCTCTCCTGCCGCAACGCGCTTTGCGATATCCTTGCAGGCATCGACAATTTCTTGACGGCCACCATAGGAAATGGCAAGGTTAAGCTGCATGCCGGTATTGTTTGCAGTAATATCAATTGCACCTTGAAGCTTTTCGCGAGGTTCTTTCGGCAAGCGATTCATGTTGCCAATCACCTTGAGCTTCACATTCTTTTCCATGAGGTCCGGGATTTCCTTTGCAACCATCTCGATCAGGAGGTTCATAAGGTAACCGACTTCCTTTTCGGAACGTTTCCAGTTTTCGGAACTGAAAACATAGAGAGTCATGTGTTCAAGCTTCAGGTTTACGCCAACCTCAACGGCATCGATTGTAGATTCAGTACCCTTGCGATGACCCAAAAAACGCTCAAACCCGCGACGGCGGGCCCAGCGTCCATTGCCATCCATAATGATGGCTACATGCTTAAGTTCATTGGCCATGAAAGCCTCTTAAACCTTAAGGATGTCCTTTTCCTTTTCGGCAAGGAGACGGTCAATTTCTGCAATGGCCTTATCTGTTGCCTTCTGGATTGCATCTTGTTGTTTCTTCTGTTCGTCTTCGGACATTTCCTTGTCCTTCTTTACAGCATCGTTTGCATCGCGGCGGATGTTGCGGATAGCAACACGACCGTCTTCGGCATGCTTCTTTGCAATCTTTGCAAGTTCCTGGCGGCGTTCGGTCGTGAGGATCGGCATAGAAACACGGATAGAGTTGCCATCCTTCATCGGGGTAACGCCAATGTTTGCAGCAAGGATAGCCTTTTCGACGGCATCAACCATCGGCTTTTCCCACGGAGCAACAAGCAGCATACGCGGCTCTGGAACAGAAATCTTTGCTACCTGGGAAATCGGTGTCGGAGTGCCATAGTAATCTACGCGAACATCGTTAAGGATAGCAGGTGTTGCCTGGCCAGCACGAAGCTTTGCAAATTCGCGCTGTGTAGATTCAATAGCCTTTTCCATTTTTACTTCATAATCTGCTGCCATAAAGGTCTCCTAAAGAATTCAGCCCGGTTAGCTGGCAATAGCACCGGCCACAGGCAGAATAGTTTTTGCTCAAAAATACATTATTAGAAACGGAATGTCTAAAATTTAAGACCGCAAGTAACGCATTTTGGCCAAAAGTACGGATAAATCAGTATGCCAATAGGGGTTTTATCTGCCCCAAAGGGGCCTTGGAAGTAATTAAGGACGCAGTGAATGACAAAAAGCGACAAAAACCTAGCAAAAAAGCAAGTTTCCGATCCATTTCGCTCAATTTTCTGCGAATTTGCGACAATTTTTAACAAACTCGGCGGATAAAAACTTCCAAATCAGAAAATTTATCCGCCAAAGGTTCTTAAAGCATGCTTTACAAGCCTTAAAAATGCATTTCGCCAAAACTAGCCACACAAACCCATTGTGTAAAATTCTAGATTACACACATATAGAAAAGGTGTTAAAATGTCTAAATCTGTAGCAGTAATCGGTGCAGGCATTACCGGCCTCACCACAGCATTCTATTTAAAAAAGCAAGGTATTCCCGTACATGTTTTTGAAACCGCAGAAACTGCGGGCGGCAAGGTTTGTACGCGCAAAAACGAAGACTTCGTTTGGGAAACAGGCCCAAGCACAGGCACTGTCAGCAGGCCCGATGTCACAGAACTTTTCGAAGACCTCGGTGGCGATATTTTGGAAACCGCACCAAGCCTCTCTGGCAACCGCTATGTGTTCAAGGGCACAAAGCTCCACGCATTGCCATCTGGCCTTATCGACGGAATCAAGACTCCCCTGTTTTCGTGGCACGACAAGCTTTTGATGCCATTTGAAATTCTTAGGCCACGCACAAAGGACCTCGATGAAAACCTTAGCACGTTCATAAAGCGCCGCCTTGGGCAAAGCATGCTTGATTACGCCGTAGATCCATTTGTATCTGGCGTTTTTGCAGGCAACCCGGATACAATTATACCGCGCTACGCACTCCCAAAGATTTACGCCGCAGAAGAAAAATACGGCAGCCTCTTCCTTGGAAGCTTCCACAAGATGCTAGAAAAGAAAACCCCGCGCGACCGCAAGGCTACCAAGAAGACCTTCTCTGCTAAGGGAGGCCTTAGCACTTTGATCGACGCGCTCGTAAAAGCAATCGGAAACGAAAACATATCCCTTGGTTGCAATAACCTTTACACGCTCCGTGAAGGAGACAAATACAAGATATGCCATAGCGGTGAAAATGCAATTTTTGACCAGGTGATATTTACAGGTAGCGCACGCCGCTTGCCAGAAGCATTCCCGTTCCTTATGAACCAAGACCTCGACGATGCTTTCAACATTACCTATACAAGCGTAACAGAAGTTGCAGTCGGCTTTAAGAAATGGGAAGGTCGCGCCCTTGACGGCTTTGGAGCACTGATGCCGTCTAAGGAAAAGCGCCCGACACTTGGCATTTTATTCATGTCTTCGTTATTCAGCGGGCGCGCCCCAGAAGGCGGTGCAATGCTTTCAGTATTCATGGGCGGCGAGCGCCATCCGGATTACATAGGCAAAACAAACGAAGAACTTTTTGAAATGGTCAAGAAGGATGTTTGTGAAGCACTTTGCGTCAAGGAATTTAAGCCAGACCTTTTCGAAGTGACTCGCCACCAGCTTGCAATTCCGCAATACGACAAGGCAAGTCCAAAACGCATTGCTGCTTTTGCAAATGCCGAAGCAAAGTTCCCAGGGCTTTTGCTTGGAGGAAACGGCATTGGCGGCATTGGCATTGGAGACCGCATTAAGCAAGGGCACGAGCTCGCGCTCCGCGCTGCAAAGCTTTAAAAAAAAGGGACCCACCGGCCGGTGGTTCTTCATATACGGGCG
>DCGZ01000030.1 GCA_002314675.1 Fibrobacter sp. UBA1765
ACTTGTCATTGCGAGGACCCTTAGGTCTGTGGCAATCCACATGTTTCTAGGTTGCCGCGCTGCGCTCGCAAAGACACGGTAAAAAACAGTTTCTGACGACAGCCTACAGCCGACTGCCAACTGACTTTGTCAAGCAATAAACTTTTCTATGACTTCTGCGATGCCGCCGTGGTTGTTGTCGCGCGTGGTAATGTAATCTGCGCAGCTCTTGACTGCGTCGCTGCCGTTTGCCATGGCAACGCCAATGCCAGCGGCCTTTATCATTGGGCTATCGTTTTCTTCATCGCCAACGGCAATCGTATTTTCGATAGGCTCGTGATAAAATTCAGCCATGAACCTTACGGCTTCGCCCTTGTTCGTGAGCATGTGCGAAAACTCAAGCATTTCTGGCTTGCTAAAGACATCAAACAATTTGCCTTCTGTAGTCTTTCGCATTTGCGTTCTAAAGTCTTCAAGCCCGGAATGTTCAAACGGAGTAATGACATTCACCTTGATCGGCGGCTTTACGACAACATTAATCGGCTGGTTTACGCCATTAAAATATTCGCGAATATCACGAACCACGACATAATCCATTTTCATGGAAGCGCAGTACGCCTTGAGCTGATCCGTTTCATATTCAGAAACTACAAGATCCCCAGCATACGTATGGGAGTGCATGCCTGCCGCGTGGGCTTCATCCATAATGAACTTTACATCATCTACAGAAATTCGGCGAGTAAGAATGGGCTTGGCCTTGCCACAATCATAAATCAAACCGCCATTGAAAGTAACAAGGTAAAAGCCAGACTTTAAAAAGCCATACTTTTCGGCAAGCTGCTTGACACTTGTAAGTGGACGGCCAGTCGTCATTATGAACTTGTGACCTGCTGCGATCATCTTTTGAATTGCCTGCATGTCACAGTCGTTTATGGACTTGTCGTCCATCAAAAGAGTGCCATCCAAATCTGTAAAGAGAAGCTTCATAGATTACTGCTCTTGCACTGGTTCTTGCGCTGGCATTTGTGCAGGCGTTTCTGCAGGTTCTTTCAAAGGCTCTTCGGCAGTCACAGGCTCGGCTGCTTGCGAGGGCTTAACCATTGCAGTATCGGCAGGCAATTCATGTTTCAGTTCCGGCTTGTTCCACACGCCAAAGTTCACGCGAATCTGCAACTGCAAGCCGCCGATATCCCACTTAGCCTTGCGATCCGCTTCAGACTTCCCGGTTTCCTTATCGGGTTCATCATACAGCGGAACAATCTTTGCAAACGATTCGTTGGATTCAAGCGAAATACTTGAAAAACCTAAGTCGCCGTAAATCTTGAAATTTTTCCAGGAGCCAATCAGGTAGCCAAGACTAAAGCCAAAGCCACACCCAAACGGATCGTTCTTTGCCTTCAAATGGCCCCAGCTGGAATAAATTTCTGTACCAGGGAGCATCCAGTACCAGCGGGCAGCAACGCTAAAGAGCGACTCGCCCGAAATAGACATAAAACTATTAGAAATCGCCAAGCGATATTCCAAATAAAGAGGAATCGCCTGCAATGTATAGCTATAACTGTGCGTCTTGTTCAAGCGGTCTGTCAAAACGATTTCTTCGTTGTCGTAGATAAAGCCGACGCCAGCACTTATAAAATGGTCTTCGAAGGTCTGTATCTGGATACCCGCCGTAATCGGGAACGCCATGTTCACCTTCTGGAACGTCTGCCTAGAAACAGCCAACGATTCTTCGTGCGTTCTTGCTTCTTCCCGCAAATCCTTGAAAATACTATCGGTTGCCGTCTGGAACTTTTCGCGATCGTCAAAGCCTAAAAAGGACATTCCCGGCTGCACGAACACAGAAAGTATGGCGCGATCATGCTCGATTTTTTCATCGTCATCTTCAGCAAAGGAAAGAACCGCAAAAGACAAAATGAAAAGCAAAACAAGCTGCATGCAAATCCATTTCGTCTTCATTTCACAATTCCGTTTTAACCAACAATTCTGAATTCTTAATTCTGAATTATCTACATCATTTCCTTGGCTTCGGTCTTTTGCTGATGGATCTTCTTCTGTTCCTTCAACACGCGCTTTTCGTACTTCTTTTCGGCCTTGTCAATTTTTGCTTCGGCCTTGTCGATTTTTTTAGCAAAGTCTTCCGGGTCTACATCGCGCGGCGGCAAATTCCTGGCCTGTTCCAAAAATTCACGAGCCTGGCCAAACTGGTCAAGTTCGGTGTAGCTCAGGGCGATCAAGAAATACGCTTCGCTACGGCGCTTCGAAAACGGGAACACTTCCAGGAATTCCTTAAGGTAAATGACCGTTGCCTGCGGATGGTCCATCTTGTAATAGAGCAAGGCGGTCTGGTATTCGCGCTCTGCCAGGCGTTCCGTCAAAAGCCCACGGTAATAATTTACGGAATCGATCAGCGGAGATTCCGGGTAGTTTGAAATATAGCGTTCAAAGTCCTTCATTGCCACGTTGGTATTGGTTTCGTCACGGGCAACGTGATACTCCATGTTGAACGAGCAAATAGCCTTGCGGAATTCCGCAGTTTCAATGTACGGCGAACCAGGGAAATTCAAGACAAAGCTTGCGTATTCGCCACGGGCTTCAATCCATTCTTCAAGATTAAAGTGGGATTCAGCCAAAAGGAACTGAGCCTGTTCCATGTAACCAGTACCAGCACAAATGGTAAGGATTTCTTCGAGAGGTTCCTTTACACGGCCAAACTTGCCGTCCTTGAACTTGGCTTCGGCCTTTTCATAGCGTTCCTTACACATGGCAAGGCGGCTTGCATCGCCGTCACCATAATGGGAACTAGAACATGCTGCCAAAAGCATGAACGGAACAACAGCCAGAAACTTGAGCGTCTTAAAAAAATGCATTGAACAATCTTGTTTATATTTTTAACTTGTAGGGCAAACCCGAATTTTGGACATAAAAGTAAAAAATTAACGCAAACAAAAACAATGATTCTAGCAAGGTATATCCTAAAAGAGCATATTGGGCCGTTCATTTCGGCCATTTGCGTCATTACTTTTTTGTTCGTAGTCGACTTTCTCGTAAAAATTCTTGACAACGTGCTCTCCAAGGGCATTCCGATTGAAACGGTCATCGAGGTCTTTGTATTAAACCTTGCATGGATGCTTTCGCTTTCGATCCCGATGGCGGTGCTTGTTTCTAGCCTTATGGCATTCGGAAGGCTTTCGGGCGACCAGGAAATCACGGCAATCAAGGCGGCTGGTATTTCGCCGTTTACGCTGATGCGCCCGGTGCTGCTTGTTTCACTGCTCATTTCGGAGCTGCTCGTTCTTTTTAACAACTGGGTACTGCCAGAGGCAAACCACCGCAGCGTGGAGCTCATGGCAGCGATTTCAAGGAAGCAGCCTACAGCATTCATTGACGCCGGAAGGCTCATAACCCAGTTCCCGGGAGTTCAGCTTTGGGTCAATAGAATAGACCCTTCTACAGGCAGGCTTTACGGGGTTCAATTCTTTGAAATACAAAAGAAGGGGCCGCCACGATTCGTTTACGCGGACAGCGCAGAAATGCACTACGCAGACGGCGGTGCAACACTCCTGTTTACGCTCCTTAGTGGCGAAAACCACGCCGTAGACGCAGACTCCCCCGCCAATTACTTTAGAATCCGCTTTTCATCGCAAGAGCTTTCGATGGCAAATGTCGATGACCGCATGGAACGCAAGTCAAGGTCGTACCGCAGCGACCGCGAAATGCCCGTAGACATGATGCTTGACGTGGTAAACAGCGCAGATTCGGCGTACAAGGCCTTAAGCGCAACTTACGACACGACGCTTTTTGCAAGCCTGTTAAAATTGCAGGCGGCAATCAGGGGCGACTCCATAGTGCCAGATTCCGTCAAGGCTCCGGAGCAGGATTCCGCCAAGGCTTTCAAGGCGTTGCAGCGAGTAAGAATCACGGAGCGAAACGACGAGCGAACCATTAAAAATGCAAACGCAAGGCTTGACGGCGAAGTAAAGCGCAAGGCGCAATACCTTGTAGAAATCCACAAAAAATTCAGCACCTCATTTGCGTGCTTCATCTTTATTTTGATAGGCGCTCCTCTTGGAATCATGGCCCGAAAGGGCGGTATCGGCACAGGCATCATCTACAGCATAGCATTCTTTGTCATTTACTGGGTAAGCCTAATCGGTGGCGAAAACCTTGCAGACAGGCTTGTAGTGCCCCCGGAAGCTGCCATGTGGTTTTCGAACGTTGTCATCGGGATATTCGGCCTGTTCATTACATGGAAAATGCTCCGGGACCGTTACAGCGGAGATTCCAAGATCAAGAACCTGATTAGAAAGATTCGTGAAAAGATTCCGTTCTTAAAAAAGAAGGCGAAGGCTTAATCAAAAGCGGCACTGGTTACCGAAAGATGAAAAAGGAAGCCCTGATGGACTTCCTTTTTTGACGAGCTAGAAAGTTGTTTGATGTTTTTAGTATGAGGGAGTGTTATTAGGGCATCCAGAAAAATCTGGATTCTGCTTACAGAGCTCAACAAGCTTAACGACGTCGCATGCAGGATGACCGGGATACGACCTGCAAAGCTTGGAGCATGCTTCTTGATTATACTCTTCTATGCAAAATGTTTCATAATACCTTGGATAGAAGCCGCTTTTGTTTTCCGGTGCCACATCCGGGTCCGTCATATCAATGTCATTCATGATTGAACCCGCTTTGCATTCTTTTTCCATCAAAGTTTTCAAGGACTCAAAAGTCATTGTCTTTGGCTGGTAGCTGATTTCAACATAGTCGCCACAGGTCACTTCCTGTTCATCAGTCTTATTTGCCTTGGCTTCTTCACAGACTTTTTCTACGTCTTCGTACAATTCTAATATTTTGGGATTTGCGAAACTTGCCACTTCCATGGCGCTGTCTGGTCCCTCGAATGCATAGCCAAGTATGGTGGTTGAATCTTTGTCAGATAAGCAGAGGTAGCCACCGACGCCTTCGTGTGCCCAGTCGCTGCTGCTAGATTCAGCTACAACGCTGCTGCTAGATTCTGCGGCAACGCTGCTGGAGGATTCTGCGGCGTCATTAGCGGAGCTGCTGTCGTCGCCACAGGCGGTAAACATTGCTGCGCATGCAAACGCTGGAATTAAAAGCTTTTTCATGTTATGCCTCATTAAAATAAAGTTTTCTTACACAATCTTCCATTCGCCAATGGTGCGTTTTTCGGCATCAAAGGCGACGCCGATCTTGAACAACTTTTTCGGCGAACCATCTGCTTTTTTTGTAACCGTGTAAGGCACCAAATAGCCCTTGTCGTCAATTTGCCTAAGAGCATCTTCGGCAGTGCCGTTTGCGTCGAGCTTGAACTCGAAAACATAAACAGCGTCGGCAGTTTCTACAACGGCGTCTGCGCGGCCTGCGGCAGAACATTCTTCTGTGCGAACGAGGTAAGGCGTGCACAACTTGAAAATCAAAAAGAACAAGGTCTTGTAATGGTTTTCGTCCTGGCGTTCCGCATTGTAAGGGACGCTGCTAAAGAACGCGCGCATCTGATTCAAAGCACCGTCAAGATCCCCCGCCTCAAGGGTATCCGCAAAACGCATTAGAAAAGTATCGTTCGTCACTTTGTCAGGAGTTGCATAAAATTCCATAAGGCCGTCGCAAAAGCCAGAACGCACTTCATCATTCGGAAAGGCAAGCACATAGCGATTTCCAGTTCTAACAGCCTTTATAGTCAAATACCCGCTCTGGTAAAGCATGGGAATCGGATTCGTGGCAGTTTCTGTTGGCGCATCGAACATACCAAGCGTCGCAGGGAACCCCACATTGAATGTTTCCGGATCCATCTTGAACTTGCTCACAAGCTTTGTCAAAACGGTCGGTGTACCAGTGGCAAACCAATAGTTTGCCAGCTTTAGTTCGCTCAAGGAATTTATCAAGCTGAACGGATTGTAAATGTCCGGGGAGTTCTCGCTGAAATGGTAGCCGTCATACTGGCGTTGTAAACCAGCGACAGCCTCATCGTAGGTCATTCCCTGCTTGTCTGCAAGAGCCTGGATTTCAGGCTGCATTTGCGTTAGCAGTTCTTCCTTGGTGATGCCACAAATAGCAGCGTAGTCATCGAGCATCGTGATGACTTTCAGGTTGTTCAATTCGCTAAAGATGCTGAGCTGGCTGAACTTGCTAATGCCCGTGAGGAACACGAATCGGAGGATGCCGCCAAGCGCCTTGAGGGGTGCGTAAAGGTCACGCATTGTATTGCGAACTTTTTCAAGCTGTTCAGCGTTGTGCATGGCCTCTAGCACGGGCGCGTCATATTCGTCAATGAGCACTACAACATGTTCGGCGGTCTGTTCATTGGCCGCACGGATCAACGCAGAAAGGCGACTTCCCCACGCCTGGTTTGTCTTGTCGTTTTTGATTCCGTAACGCTTTTCATAAGGCTCAAAGATATCATTCATGTTGGAAGCAAAGACTTCTGCGTCCAGCTTTTTCACCGTGCTCATGTCGAGCCGAATGACCGGGTATTTTTTCCACTCGGTCTCGAGGCGTTCCATGGCAAGGCCCGCGAACAAATCCTTACGGCCCTCGAAATAATATTGCAGAGTGCTGATTAAAAGGGATTTTCCAAAACGGCGCGGACGGCTGAGAAAGTAATAACGATCAGACTGGACCAACTTGTAAATCAAGTCAGTCTTGTCAACATAATACTTGCCATCTTCTCTAAGAATGGCAAAATCCTGAACACCAGTTGGAAATCTTTTGAGAGCCATGCTACTAATATAGCATTCATTCGATTCTTTTTTTACATCATTTAGTCAAAAGCTTCTCTTTGAGGCCGAGTTTAGATGCCTAGCCAATTTGATACTTAGGACAGACTTCTGCAGTATTTATTATTCACTGTAAAATAACAAAAAAGGAAGCTCTGATGGACTTCCTTTTTTCTTAAAACAGAATGTTTTTTTGAGGGCATGGTATCTCCTTTTTTTAAAACAAAAAACACCTGAATTTTCATCAGGTGTTTTGGAGACTCGTCTATATTTGCAAATGTCAATAACTACAAATCATCGGGGCAGGTGCCTCCACCAGCTCCGCCAGATAAAATGCAGAGCCACCAAACGATACTGTGATTTTCCGGTGCCTTATCCGGGTCTGTCATGTTAACCAGGTTTATTGCTATCCCATTATGGCATTCTTCTGTCATCAAAGCTTTAAAGGCATCAAAAGTCATTGTCTTTGGTTTATTGCTGATTTCAACACGATGATCACAGGTCACTTCCTGTTCATCAGTCTTATTTGCCTTGGCTTCTTCACAGACTTTTTCTACGTCTTCGTTCAATTTTGGGTATACGTAACTGACCACTTCCATGGCGCTGTCAGGGCCCTCGTACGAGTATTTAAGCCCAGTGGTAGAATCACTAGCAGAAAAGCAGGCAAAGTCTCCGACACTTTCGTGCGCCCAGTCGCTGCTGCTAGATTCTGCGGCAACGCTGCTGGAAGATTAAGCGACACTGCTGCTAGATTCTGCGGAGTCATTAGCGGAGCTGCTGTCGTCGCCACAGGCAATAAACACTGCAGCGGTGCAGGCAAATGCAGGAATTAGAAGTTTATTCATACCATACTCCATAAAAATAAAGTTTTTGAGCCTGAAAATATAAAAGGAGGTTGATTCACCGAGTTTAGTTTTTACCGATCCTTTTATATAAGGCAAATATAGATATATTTTTACTATTCATTTGGAGAAACAAAGGAGAAGAAAATGTTTGCTGATTTTTGGATGAATTGTATTGGACGAGAAAGTTTGATTGCTGCAGATGACACTTGGGGACTTTTGGCAGTGTTATGTGTTGGCGTATTTATTTCAATTTGGTCGGAGCAGAAGTATCGATGGGCCTCAAAAATATCTGGAGCGATTGTTGCGCTGCTGATTGCAATGGTGCTTGCCAATCTAGGAATTATACCGACCAGTTGTGTACTTTATGACGACATTGTGTGGGGCGTTATTGTTCCAATGGCGATCCCCATGCTTCTCTTGCAGTGTAACCTGAAACGTATTTGGAAAGAGACGGGGCGTATGCTTATTCTCTTTTTTATAGGTGCTGCCGGAACAACAGTAGGAGCTTTTCTTGCTTTTAATTTGTTAAAGGGTTTATACGTAAATGTAGATGACTTGGCTAGAGTAGCATCTATTATGACTGGATCCTATATCGGTGGCGGTGTAAATTTTGCTGCAATGGCGTCTCAGTATGCAGCGGGAGCTGATGTAACTGCTGCAGCAACTGTGGCAGATAACCTCTTGATGGCCGCTTATTTCTTCGTCTTGATTGCAATTTCTGGTTCTGCGTTCTTTAGAAAACGCTTTAAGCATCCAATGATTCAGGAAGTGGAATCTGGAACGGGTGCGCAGGAAGCGAAAACACAGGCGGCGGCTTTTTGGTCCAGAAAAGAAATCTCGTTAAAGGATATTGCCTTAAATGTTGCTTATGCGGTAAGTGTTGTATTGTTGTCTAGATTGATTGCAGGATTGTTTGATGGCTTTGAACCAAATGGTCTTTTTATGAATTTCGTAGTAAGATTCCTGGGAAGCCAGTATGTGTGGATTACTACGTTTTCTGTGCTGGTTGCAACTTTTGCCGATAAACAGGTAAAAGCGCTGAATGGATCTCAGGAGATTGGGACATATCTGATCTATTTGTTTTTCTTTGTAATAGGTGTTCCTGCCAATATTTATACGGTTATTACCAAGAGCCCATTATTGCTAGCTCTTACAACAATCATGGTAATTACGAATATGTTGTTCTGTTTTGTGGGTGCCAAATTGTTTAAATATAATTTGGAAGATGCGATTATTGCCTCAAACGCAAATATCGGAGGGCCTACTACTGCTGCTGGCATGGCGATTTCCCAAGGATGGACAGCCTTGGTTGGCCCAGCGATGCTGATTGGCACTATGGGCTATGTGATTGGTAACTATTTGGGAACGGTTGTCGCTATCGCCTTGGGACTATAATAGTATTCACCGTGAAATAAATTGGACAATGTGATAAAAGTTGCTATCATATAAAACCCCGAAAGTCGTGTTCAACTTTCGGGGCTCTCATAAGATTGATGATTTTTTTTCGAGCTAATAAGTTAATTTGATGTTTTTTTTAACAGGGACGAGACTCGGGGCAGTATGCAAGCGTTAGGATGTTTGTTACAAACAATTATGGCATTTTCAAAACGCCCCGGAAGGTCACTAAGGTTGCCATTTTCTGGAGCCTCGTCCGGGTTTGTCAACTCAACTGTGTTTATTGCCAACCCCCCATAGCATTCTTTTTCCATCAAAGCTTTAAAGGAATCGAAGTTCATTGTTTTGGGCGGATTGATTGTTGCTATTGCGGAATCACAGTTCACCTTCTGTTCATCAGGCTTTTCTGCCTGGAGTTCTTCACAGATTTTTTTTGCTTCTTCGTATCCTCTAGGGTATTCGTATTTGGTCACTTCCATGGCACTGTCTGGCCCTTCGAAAATATACCAAAGTATGGATGTAGTATCACTAGAAATGCAAAGATATTCACCGATAGGTTCGTGGGCCCAGTCGCTGCTGCTAGATTCAGCTACAACGCTACTGGAGGATTCTGCAGCTTCGCTGCTTGTGGAACTGCTATCGTCGCCGCAGGCGGTAAACATTACTGCGCATGCAAATGCGGGAATTAAAAGTTTTTTCATACCATACTCCATTAAAATAAAGTTTTCTTACACAATCTTCCATTCGCCCAAAGTGCGTTTTTCGGCATCAAAGGCGACGCCGATCTTGAACAACTTTTTCGGAGAGCCGCCTACTGCCTTGGTCACGGTGTAAGGCACCAGGTAGCCCTTGTCGTCAATTTGCTTGAGGGCGTCTTCGGCGGTGCCGTTCGCGTCGAGCTTGAACTCGAAAACATAAACAGCGTCGGCAGTTTCTACGACGGC
>DCGZ01000155.1 GCA_002314675.1 Fibrobacter sp. UBA1765
CGCAGAACAGCCCAAAAGGCGAAAATAAACTGAGACTGGCTACGGAAATTGCAACCCGCAAGATTGCAACATTCGTGTCGGGCGAAGACTACCTGCCAAACCCGGACCCAATCCTAAAAGCACAGGGTGGAAACATCAAGGTTTACAGGGAACTCAATGACGCACATCTTGACGCAGTCAAGAACCAGCGATTCTCCGCCATCACAAGCCGCCCATGGACCATCGACGGAAGCAAGGGCGATGCCAAGAAGGCAAATACCATCGAAGAATACCTCTGGAACCTTGAGCTCCGCAACACCATTTCGCAAATGCTGGAAGCCATCGGCTTTGGATACGCCGTCCATGAAATTGTCTGGGATGCAGTTGAAACCGATGTAGGAACGCTTATTCTACCGACAGCAATCAAGGAACGCAAGCAGGAATGGTTCAAGTTCGACGACGATGGAGCTTTGCTTTTCCAGGATAAGAACGCAAACAGAACGATTGTTCCCGACCGCAAGTTCATCGTTACACGCCATAGGCCAACTGCAAGTAACCCTTATGGCGAACCGGTCTATTCGCGCTGCTTTTGGCCGCTGGCATTCAAGAAGGGCGGTCTCAAGTTCTGGATGATCTACATCGAAAAGTATGGCATGCCAAAGGCCATCGGCAAGATTCCACCGAGCGCAACCGAACAGGAACAGACCACTTTCCTCAAGATGCTTTCTGGCCTTGTCCGTGACGCAGTTGCAGTCATTCCCCAGACCGGTTCAGTGGAGTTCCATGACACGGCCCATGGCGGCAGCAACCCGCACAGCGAAATTGTCCGTTGGGCAGACTCCGCAATGAGCAAGGCATGGCTAGGAGAAACGCTCACCACCGAGCAGACGAGTAATGGCGGCACCCAGGCAATGGCTACCATCCACAACGATGTGCGAGCAGACCTTGCCCTTGACGATGCCGCAATGATTGAATCCAGCATTAACCAGCTCATCCGCTGGATTTACGAAATCAACTGGCCTACGGAAAAAGTCATTCCCTGGATGAACATCCTCCTCCCGGAAGATATGCAGCAGGCAAGACTTGACCGTGACACCAAACTTAAGCAGCTCGGAGTCAAGTTCAACGCCCAGTACATTACCGACACCTACGGCATCGACGAAAAGTATTTCGAAATCGTGGAGACCGAGCAAAGCCAGGGCGCGGCATTCGCAGAACACACACCAAAGCCGAAGAAACCAGGAGTCCGCAACACAAGCGCAGAGCTTCGCCAACAGGTCAACGCATTTGCCGAACAGCTTGCCGAAAACTGCGACAAGGTAGATATCCTTGCCCCCATTCGCGAACTGGTAGCAAACGCCCAGAGCCTTGAAGAAGTCCGCGACAAGCTTATCGACTGCTATGCCGAAATGCCCATGGAAGACATAGCCAAGGAAATGGAACAGGCCTTCATTGCCGCAGACCTTGCGGGCCGTTTCTCCATCTTAAAGAAAGCAGGTATCATCAGTGGCTAAGGAACTGGATTTCAAGCAGGGTGAATACAAGGAAGCCGTTGACTACATCAAGCAGAAAATCAACCTTCCTACAAGGCGCTGGAACGATCTGAAAGGCGCTATGCACACCCGTGCCTTCACCGTTGCCGGCGCCATGCGTGCAGACATCCTTCTTGATTTCCGAAAGGCCGTTGAAAGGGCCATTGAAAAGGGCGACACCCTCCAGGACTTCCGGGACAATTTCTACAACATTGCAAGCAAATGGCGGGCATCCGACCCGAGCTTTGATGAAAAAATGCAGAGGCCAAAATACGGCGCTTGGCGTTCAAAGGTCATTTACCAGACAAATGTCATCACGGCTGCTGCAGCTGCGCAGGAACGCCAGGCAAGAGCGTTGCCCGATGTATTCACGCACGCCAAATATGTCTGCATGATGCTCCCTGGGAGCCGCGAGGAACACAAGGCATGGAACGGAACAGTCCTCCCGGTAAACGATCCCTGGTGGGAAAAACACAGCCCTCCCAACGGATTTGGTTGCCTTTGCCAAAAGGAGTTCATCAGCAAGTACGAAATGGATTCCGGGATGGAAAAGGAAACTAACGCCCCGACAGCACCCAATGACACCACGAACATTGGCGAAAACTGGGACTACAGCATAGGCGACGCTGATGCAGAAAACCATCGACTGATGGATCAGAAGGAAGCAAAGGAAGAGAAACTCTTTGAAAAATCAGAAACCATTCCAAAAAGAGTAAAAGAAGCTTATGAAAACTACAAGAAACAAGCCGAACAAGTTGAAATTACATCGTCGGAATATGATGAAAAAAGACGCGAAGAAATCCTAAAAGAATCAGAAAAGCGCCATAAAAAAAGAACTGCAACCGAAGAAGAAAAAATTAAAGCAAAATGGACGCTATCGCATCCTCATTCTCAGATGCCTCAAAAATTCACAGATGGAAGAGACATAGCAACTTTTTGGAACAAAATCGACAATGCCATGGAAACACTTGGACAGGAAAAGATTTTTCAGAATGGTAATTTCATATTTGGCGGATTAACAAATTCATATAATGGAGCAACAAATTTAGAAGGAATTATCGTGCTAGATCAAGGTATTCATAATTTGTGCGTTTCTGCATTTGAAAAAATCCGAAATGGAAATAATCCTTCAGAAAATGAATGTAAAGCGATTAGTACCCTATGGCATGAGATGACTCATAACAGACATAAATTGCATGGAAAAAAATATAAAGTGCCTGGAGTCACTGATGAAAAATTCATGGAAATGTCTAACGAATTTGTTGCCAGAAAAACTTTGCCAAAATTATTTGAGTACATAGGTGCAAAAAAAGCTCCATACAATCAATTTATGATTAATCGTGATAACACCCGTTATAATGATTGGGTTATACGCTTAGAAACCGCATTAGATTTCTTTGAAGTCAAAAAAGATTCTTTCCTAAAACAGGCTCAAATTGATTTATTTGACGGAAATTACAATTCACAAATGGATTTGCTTGCAGAAAATCTAGCGAACCATGTCAATGGAATGAACAAATCGGATGCAAAAAAAATAGTGTCAGAATGCGTCGAATTTTACAAAGGAAAATATTGCACAAAAAATCTTAAACTATTGTCTTTTGAAGATGGTGTGTTGATGCCAATAAAAACAAAATTAAAGGGGAAAAAATGAATCAATCGACAATCCAGCCATCTTTGGCTTTTGAATGGCGTTCCTTAAAGTATTTGTCAATTTCTTTATTTACAACTTTGAAAAATTTTTTTGCGTTAGAGTCAAAATGTTGCAAAATACCAGCCAAATCCTTCATCCATTGGAATCGAACCAATGTGTCTGCATCGTCGAAAAATTCTCTAGTTATTTCATCCCTATTTGATTTTTCGTCTTTAAAAAGCTCATCAATGGCTTCGTCGTCACCGAAGTCATATATGGTCTTTTTGTCCAAATTTGAAAAATCTGTGCTAATGAGCTTCATAATGTAACCTCTCCCCATAATATACCTCTTTTCAAGCGGAATATCAACCCCATGCCAGAAATCATCAACGCAAGACTAGACAAACGCAATTTCGAGCACCTGGTAAGGCAGATGCACGACAAGGCCATTGACCCTAAGCCCGTCCTTGCCGCCATCGGCAACCTTGCAGTAAAGAGCATAAGGCAGAACTTTATCAACGGAGGCCGCCCCAACGCCTGGACAAAATCTAAGAAGGCCAAGGGCAAGACATTGATAGGAACCGGCGCACTCATGAAGGGAATCCACTACACCGTGGACGAAGACGGAACCACCATCATGACAAGCAAGCTGCCATACGCCCACATTCTCCACTTTGGTGGCAAGACAAGGCCCCACGAAATCAGGGCGAAGAACCGAAAGGCCCTGCACTTCCTAGGCATATTCCGAAAGAAGGTAAACCACCCCGGTTCAGACATCCCTGCAAGGCCCTATATGATCCTCCAGGACGAAGACATCCAGGCAATGGAAAAGATGATGGTCTTGCACATCACCGGGAACACTCTGGGGCGCTAATGATCGAACAGATTCAGCTGACCGGACGCAGCCTTCACGGTTTTCTGGTTGAGGTATCTGTAGATGGTGCGCTCGGAGAGTTGCGTTTCGAAGGCGAGCTGATGAACCGACTTGTGGCCATTCTCGATGATATAGCGCTTTGCAACTGTATGGCTCATCCTGGCGGGACAAGCAACATGGTTCCCGGCAAAACGCTTCCAGATTCTTTTGGCAACATCAAGACCCAGCGAGCTTGCGACCCACTTCAAATCCTCGTTCGGCATGTCGTTGATAGTGATGCTGTCCCAAACAGTCATTGACCACAAATATAAATCAATTTGTACAAAAAAACAACCAACCCAGACAAAGGAACACGATGACCGAAGAATATTTTGATGAAGTTTATACAAGAAGCCTTATAGTGACTTTGCATACGAACTTTCTAAGGAAATACAAAATAAACGACAACAAAGAAATTGAAGAAAGAGAAAAACCGTTTGACAGCCTGCCTCTAATCAGCATCCTCCCCGAAAGACTCTCTAGCAGCCTTTAATTTTGAATTCAGTTCTGCAGACAAGTTTATGAATTTTTTGACGCTTTCTTTTTCAACATTTGCAATTTCAGGAATGTCACTTAAAGGCATATTCCTAACGCTTTTTTCAATGCCAGCCAAATACATCTCCATGGCTTTTAAAATAGACTTCTCTATTCCATTTTTTACAGCATCATCCAGCAGCAAGTTTATGAACTCCATTGCGTTGTAGGCTGGCTGCATATAGGACTTGTCAAAATGGATGGCTATTTCAGAAAGCGCCATAGCAAAAAGTTTCACTCTGAACGGTGTGTTTTTCTCAGCAAGTCTAGCTTGAGTAAACAATTCGTCGATTACGGTTTTTCTGAGGTCCACCGTAGTCAAATGAAGTTCGTTGGCAAGCGTATAAACTTTGGTAAATCGTTCATCAAATTCTTCCTTTACCTTTTTAGTCGCTTCGTTCACAGTATCTGCCACACCCTTTTTGTCAATGTAAATCTTGATCCCGAAGAAAAGCGCAGCCACAAAGCCAAGGACCCCCAGCAGCCAACCGAACGCCCAGCTGTAGAACTCCTGGGAATCTTTCAGAGCCTGCACGGTAATCGAAGAATCCATGATGACATGAACAGTGTCGAACACGGTGGTGTGGACGGTATCGTATATGACTTGAACTTTAGTAGGCATACAACCTCAAAAAAGGAAAAATCAAAATGAAAAAAAAGAATTCCATCATATCAAAAATCATACTCCTTCTGGCCGCTCAGTTCACATGGCCCGCAATATGGGTGAGCAGCCTTAAGGAAGACTGCAAACTTGAAACCGATGATTTCAAGAAAGTCGAAGGAACATTCATGCGGATATTCCTGTTCATGTTCTTCGTGAACTGCGCAGTGATCGTCCTTGCTGCAATGAAGCTCTACGACATCATCCAAGCACACTTTCTTCCGCTAATTTTTTAAGGAGCTTTATGGCTATAGAAAAGGTAAACGAAATACCCTCGTTCTTCACCTTCAATGTCAAGCAGAATTTCACGGATCAGGTCCATGTCTCGTTTCATTGGCTTACCTCTCGATGTAGATGATGTTGCCGATTATGCGGTGGCTTGGGCGGGGGGC
>DCGZ01000092.1:0-43032 GCA_002314675.1 Fibrobacter sp. UBA1765
ATGACATACTGTATTAAATGTCAAGAGGCTTTTGTACAAAAATTCGGTACATAAGCCTCTTTTTTTGTTAGTACCGCATATAGTTGTCTCAGTAACTTGTTTGCCACGGCAATCAAGGCAACCTTGCTAGGCTTTCCAAGTTCCTTCAACCTATGGTAAAAAGCTGAACAGTCTGGATTAACTCTTGACGCAACAACTGCGCACATGTAGAGCTGACCTCTCAACCTTACACATCCCATCCTGGATATACCTCCGTTTCTATGGATGCTTGTACCTGACTGCGCATTGCGGGGACTCAAGCCTATCCATGAAATCAGACCCCTGGAACTGTTAAATTTTGTAACATCTCCAACGTGGGTGAAAAACTTCAAGGAGGTTTCCATGCCGATTCCAGGAATGGTACAGGCAAGGGATACCTCTTCCGACCTGTTGGCCATTATTATGTCGCTTTGTTTCGCCTTAGCCTTTTCCATCAGTTCTTCTAAGGATCGGATAGTCTTCTTGATCACGGCTACCGCAAGATCATCCTTCAAACAAACTTGAGATAACGAGTGCAAAACATTCTTGCTTTGACGGATCTGTTTTTGAAGATTGTCTACAACGGCATCAAGATGTTTGAGCCTTATGTCGTCGTCACTTGGGCAGAGCCATGGTTCAACAGTCTTTTCTGATGCAAATTTGGCGATTGAATATGCATCGGCCTTGTCGCTTTTACACCGGCGCAAGTCGCTCTGCATATGCATTTTTACGGCGAACGGGTTCAGCACGGATACGGGCTTGTCTTTTTGGAACAAAAACCTGGCACAGTTCAGATGGTATTCTCCAGTAGCCTCCAAGGCGAAATGTGCTCCGTCAGGAACTTCAGAAAGCAGCTTTCTATAACCCTTAGGATTGTTTTCAAGCTTTATATGGTTCTTCCTGCCATTGAAAATCCAGGCTGCATCAAAGGTATCCTTTGATATATCTATTCCTATCCACGTTTCCATGTCGAGACTCCTTTACTATATTAAAGTTGGGTAATCACCCCACGCCCCATTGTCCAAAGTTATTCGGCATTCGCGTTGCCAGCATACTTGTTCGGGGTCTTGGGTTGAAGGAGATGGGTCCCAATGTCATGCACTGCGTCGTACGCTACCGAGCGCTCGGGTTGCCCATCTCCTACCCATTTCTAAAAGTAGACTTTTTGGGGTGATTTCCTTTGTTCCTTAATATAGGACCGAGCCGCAGACTACTGCGCTTGAAGAGCGCCAGTAGTCGCAAGACGAGCCTCGTCATTCCCGACTTGATCGGGAATCTAGCATTACAAAACGTCCGAGTTTAACAGACTCGGGCGTTTTTTTGTTACCACGCACAATCCGTCGCATGTTTTCGCAAAATTTAATTCTTTATTTTTAACGATTTAAATAAATAAAATAACATTTAATCGTATTTTTTAAAGAAAAGTATATCACTTCAAAATAAAAAAATGTATATTTAAGCCATGGAGGAATACAGCATGGTCAAGTACACAGTTTTTTCAGAAGAAGCAATTCTTGCAGAATTCGGCAAACGCATTGCAAACTATAGACTCAACAACAATTGGACTCAAGCGGAACTTGCAAACAAGGCGGGCGTCAGCAAAAGCACCGTGGAACACATCGAAAAAGGCCAATCCACGCAACTTTTGAACATGGCAAAAATTTTGCATGCCTTGGGTTTTTTGAACCAATTTTTAAACATTGTTCCTGAACTTGGCCCAAGCCCTATGGAACTTTTAATGCAGTCCAAGAACCAGCAAAAGAACAAGCGCAAGCGCGCCTCCAAACAAAAAAAACAAAACCAGGGGCAGGCAAATGATTTTGACGCACCTGGCCTTACCGCAACAAGCATTGCCGCAGAGCCAAAGGCCGCATGGGTCTGGGACGAAGACAAATAAGTCCTTCCGGGAGGTTTCATGATCGCTGTCGAAGTAAAGCTTTGGGGAACAACCATCGGCGCGCTTTCCATGCTAGAAGGCGAATCCGTAGCACATTTCGAATATGCCCCCGCATTCATCGGCGCAGGCATCGAGCCCTCGCCCATCACCATGCCCGTAAGCCGCCAAATTTATACGTTCCCGCTTCTATCAAACACTTTTAAAGGCCTGCCTGGGCTTTTCGCGGACTCCATTCCAGACAAGTTCGGCAACAAGCTCATCGACTCCTGGCTAGTAAAGCAAGGGCGTAATCCCGAATCTTTTACAGCCTTGGAGCGACTCTGCTACACGGGCAACCGCGGCATGGGAGCTCTGGAATTTTACCCAGTAGAAGGCCCCGCTGCAAACGAGAACGACATTCTGGATGTAGAAAATTTGCGAAACTTCGCCGCAAGCATTTTGGACAGCCGAAAAAACTTTAAGACAAACATCGGTAAAGCAGGCAAAATTGCAACAGTTGCCGCAAGCAAAGTACCCGCCATCAGGACAAAGAAACAGCAACAGACCTTCGAGCAAATCCTTCGGGTAGGCACATCCGCAGGCGGCGCAAGAGCAAAAGTGCTCATCGCCATCGACGAGGCCTCCGGCGAAATCCGCTCAGGCCAGGTAGCAACCGGCGAAAACTTTTCCTACTGGCTTTTAAAACTGGACGACGTGCAAAACAACAGCGACAAGGAAAAGGCGGACCTCCAAGGCTACGGCCCAATAGAATACACTTACTACCAAATGGCACTTGCCGCAGGTATCCAGATGTCGGAATGCAGACTGCTTGAAAACAGCGGTCACAGGCACTTTATGACAAGGCGCTTCGACCGCCTTGCCGGCGGGAAAAAACTGCATTACCAGTCTCTTTGCGGACTCGCCCACTACGATTTTAACGCCGCAGGAGCCTACAGCTACGAGCAGGCAGTTACAGTTATCAAGCAGCTCGGGCTCGGTTACGACACGCTGGAAGAGTTTTTCCGCAGGGCAGCCTTCAACATCTGTGCCCGCAACCAGGACGACCACGCAAAGAACATTGGTTTCCTGATGAACAAGCGAGGCGAATGGAGCCTTGCCCCCGCATTCGACATGACATACGCCTACAACCCGGGCGGACTCTGGACCGGCACCCATCAGCTTACCTTCAACGGCAAGCGGGACAATTTTACCGTTGATGATTTCAAGAACTTGGCAAAATTTGCCGGCTTAAAACAGGGGCGTTTCAAAAAAATTCTAGTCGACGTACAGGACGCAGTCAGCCAATGGAACAAGCTCGCCAAACAAAACGAAGTTAGAGCCGAATATATCAAGCAAATTAAGGCTGCACATAGGATGTTTTAAATTTATCCCCTTCATCAGCCCAATTTTAAAAGCAAAATCGGTAAAATCAAATAGAACAATACAAACAAAACGAATTCTACAAAAACAAAAAGCCTATACCCCAAGGCATAGACTTCATATAACAAAAAAAATTCTTGACAGTAGAAATTTTGGCTTACACAGAAGCAAGATTTTTCTGGATAGCTTCAACATCTGCAAGAGAAACACCAAAAATTTTAGAGGCAGCTTCAGTAGTCATTCCTTCACGAAGGTTCCTCGCAATCAGGTTGCGTTCTTTTTCAGCGACCTGTTTTTCAACCTGTTCCGCTACCTGCTTTTCAACCTGTTCCGCGACCCTCTTAGGAAGCTCCACTGCAACTTGTTCAGCGACTTCGCGCTTCAGCTGGATTGCCATTTCGTATTCGTAATCCAACGCCATCTTAGCCTCCGTGCAAAAGTATAACGCATCAAAATTACATAATTCTGCGCTTTTCTGCAAGGCAGCAAATACCGGATCGGCAAATTCCCATTTTTCCTCGTTGTTAATTGCATCAATAGCGCGTAACCACTGCGCAAGGCGGCAACTGTCCTCGGAGTCGTCATATTCCAGGAACTTTGCCACCTCAACGAGTTTCAGCACCTGTTTTTCGTAAAACACCTTGCCGTTCTCATCCTTCAAAAGGATTGAATGCAGGTAATTCCTGTCGCCATTGTAAATGGGTTCATTGAACAACTGCACACTGACTGTGTAGAGGCTTTTCAAATGGTACTTTTCTCCTGTGTGAAGCATTGGAATCGTATCGCGAGCCATGTAGTAGACAAGTCGATCCTTAAAAAACGAATCGCCTTCATGTTGGAATTCAAGAACAATCCTGTCACCTTCCCAGTCTGCGACGATATCTGAATTTGTATGCTTTACTCCAATTTCAGCTCCTCGCTCGGTGCGTGAAAATTTAAGTTTCTTGATGCGATTGTCGCCTTCAAGCTTAAAGATTGCATTAAGCAAATCAATAGCCAACTTTTCATGAGCCTCGGTTCCGAAAATCGTCTTTGCAATGGCGTCGCTATAGATGTAGGCGTACTTGTATTTTTGTCGATACCCGTTCAAGACTTCTTGAGGGTCCCTGTTTTCGTTGATGGCACGCTTCATGTCGGCAAGCATCTGCCCGAACTGCTTTCTGTTCATAAATTCTCCTTTTAAGTATTCCTATAAGCAAGTCTTTGCGCTCTTGCATATAGAAACGCTTTTTACAAGAATTTGGGAACCAGGAATTTTCAAAAAATCGAAATTTTACAAACTTTACATAAACAACAAAAAAGTTCGCCAATCGACGAACTTTCAAGCTAATGAAACAACTTTAATTTTCGGCTAGCTCTTGCTATTTGCGATTTCACTAGCCTTGGCGATCAGCTCTTTTGAAACGCCCAAAGACGCTAAAGCCTCGGCAAGTTTTTCTTCACCGCGTGCCTCGCCACGGAGTTCCGCATCGTGCTCAATGCTTGCGATGGTGCATTCGCGTTCCTTCTTGGTAATCATTGGCGGTTCCTCCTCGAGTTCTTCGTCATCTTCAGCCCTGATGCGTTCAAGAGCCTCCGTCACTGCATCATTCTTGACCTTGATTTCTGCCGTGCTCGCAAAGGCGTGCTTCAAAACATAGATCCACTGGTCTTCGGCGGATTCAAGTTCATCAGCGGACTTCGTAAAATTAGGCAGTTGCAGAAAAATATACTTAATGCGTTCGGTAATTGGCAAGAGTTCGCCATTTTTAAGGTCGTTTTCACTATGCATCATCCAGCAGTCCCATGTTTCCGTAGAGTTTTTCGGCAAAGCAAAATTGCAGACCCACACGTTTACGGTATCAGGGAGTTCATAAATCTGGCGACGACGCAGAAGCTTTTCTTCCTTTGTTAGTTCTGGTGGATTGCGTGATTCCTTTTTTCGCTTATCTTCGTCAGAGCGCGCCTTGTCCAATTCTGCCTTTGCCTTCAAAAGAAGCGCGGAGCCATAAGTCAAAACACGGTCTTCAAAGAAGTCATGTTTCAAATTCTGAACTTCCACATCGATCGCTCGACCATCACGAGTTTGTGCGCGAATGTCAAAGCTCCAGGTTTCCTTTTCTGCGCCGGAACCATCCGCCACCACATAGGAAATTTTCTTGGTCTTGAACCGGAGCTTTTCGATTTCATGTTCTGCGTCAAGATGCAAAACGCCATTCAAAAAATTTGTCAGAGAACTCACGCTGGACAACAATTTTTTGAAACCGCGATCGCTCAATGGATTTTCGTAAACGCCTCCCGGCACGACTTTGCCTGCAGGGAGTTCCAAATCCTGGTTTGTAATTTTATTTGCCATAAATCAATTCGGATTCATTGGAAACATTTCCAAAGGAGCATTTCACTCGTTATATAGAAACGCTTTTTTCAAGAATTTTGGAACCGGGAATTTTCAAAAAATCGAAATTTTACAAACTTTACATAAACAACAAAAAAGTTCCCGACATAACCGGGAACTTTTTGCAATCTACATTTACGCGAACAAGTGTTGTACAAGCAATAGCCTTAATTGCCGCACTGACCGTACATACCTATTCTCTGGACACTGAAGTAGCCAGATTCCCCTGCTGCGCCAGTAAATTTAAACTTAACACTTGCAACTCTCTTCAGGAGTTCAGCACGATTAACCTTGTTCCCCCAACCATCTTCCTGGGTAAATGCAGTCCATGGAATATTGACAATCCTTGCACTATTAAGAGGCAACACGAAGCGATAATCATTATAGGCCGTATAAGTTGCCGCATCAGACGACTCCAGCTGAACCTCAGCTTTAAAGCCTTCTGTTCCACCAGCAGTATATGCAATGCAAAGGCCATTCCATGCCGTAATATCTGCACCATCTTGATTATTGTTTATAACATTAAAACCAAAACCTGCAAACGGGAAATCATAACCAGGCCCCATTTCTACAGAGCCACACATACCTCCACAAGCATCAATGACAGGAGCTAAGTTATCCCAGTTTTCAACAGCAACAGGCCAATTAAATGTACTCGAGCCGCCATTTTCGATAGCATCCGAATATGCATGCCAAAGGCCAGATGTATTAGAACCATCATCTGCACCAGTATTTATTTGGTAGCCATCACCATACCAAGTTTCAAAGCCACCTTTGCCCCTGCTTGCGCTTGGCACAGAACCCGCAGAAACGGCTCCACTGCTACTTACGACAAACTCCTTCATATTGTCGACAGACACCAACATAGATATTGGATATACAATTTTAGCAGAAACACCATCTACACCATCAGCACCATCAACGCCATTCTTGATAACGCCTACTTTTTTTCCTCCACAAACAAGGGTAAAGCCGGAACCATCTTCCAATGCCGTTGCAGAGCAGCTCGTTCCGTCGACTCCATCTTTGCCATCGGCTCCGTCAATGCCATCAGCGCCATCAACACCGTTCTTGATTACGCCCACTTTTTTATCACCACAGGTAAGAGTAAAGCCGGAACCATCCACCAATGCAGTTGCGGAGCAGCTTTCACCATCGACGCCATCAGTTCCATTCAGGATTGTGCCGACAACCTCGCCACCACAGGTCAATGTATAACCGGTCTTTGCAGCATTCAATGCAGCTGAGCAGCTCGTTCCGTCAACACCGTCAATACCATTAGTTCCGTTCAAGATTGTACCAACAACCTCGTCGCCGCAGGTCAATATATAGCCAGTCTTTTCAGCATTCAATGCAGCGGAGCAACTTGTTCCAGCACTACCGTTCAAAATAGTGCCGATTTCTTCACCACCGCAGGTGAGTGTAAAACCAGAGCCATCTACCAATGCCGTTGCAGAGCAGCTTTCACCATCGGCGCCATCATTGCCGTCAACGCCATTCGTGCCGTTCAAAATAGTGCCAACCACCTTGCCGTCACAAGAAATATCATAACCACTTGCATCAGCATTTGGAGCTGCAGAACAACTTTTGCCATCTGCACCTGCTATACCTTGAACGCCATCCTTACCATTCAAGATAGACCCAACAACTTCACCACCACAGCTAAGAACGTAGCCGGAATCATCCTTCAATGCAGTAGCACTACAGCTTGCGCCCTCCTTACCATCGACGCCATCTTTGCCATCGACACCTGCGACACCCTGCGCACCATCAGAGCCATCAGCTCCAGAGCAAGCAGACAATCCCATCGAAGTCGCAAAAGCCAATACGGCCATGCTACCTAAAATCAAATTTTTCTTATTCATTAAGCACTCCATTATTAATGATTTGAGAACGAAAATAGATACTCACACAAAAAAAACAATACATAGATAAAAAATTTTATTATAAAAAGCAATCTTTTTACATTTACAATACAAGTATTTTAAAAAATACAATACAACCATTCAGTTATAACAAAAAACATCATGCTTTCCCATGACATCTATAAATTTTCCAAGTAGACTATCATCGTTGTCTCAAAGATTCCAATGCAATGACATCCTGGCCTGTTTATTACTTAAAAACACCTCTAAAATACGCAAGGATTACTTTCAACCTTTAAGGCCAGCAAGCGCATCAATCATTCATTTCGGCAATCATATTAGCTTCCGTCAAAAAAAGAACCAAGTTTAACATTTGCAGAACTAGTCCGTTTTTCAAGCTGTTCAAATCGTCCTTTAACTTTTGCATTTCTGCAGCATCTTTAACAACAGAAATTATTGGACCTGCAAAATACTAAACAAAAAAGCTACCCCACTTTCATGAGGTAGCTCCAAAGTATTTTTTTGGTTTTACTCACATTCGCCGAGCACACCGATTTTCTTTATAACAAAGGCACCTTCGTCACCTCCATTAAAGTATAGGCGGATGCTCGCAACACGCTGCAAGTATTCCGACCGTTTAACCATAACACCCCAGCCACTTTCTTGCTTAAAGTTACTCCAAGGCACGTTCAACACCGTATCGACAGAAATTGGCAATACAGAAGAGAAGGTATTGTATTCTACATAATGAGCTTCATCGTTTGCAACCAAATCTAGCCTCGGTTTAATTCCAGAGGCAGAATAAGCAATGCAAAGGCCACCCCAACTACTAATGTCAACGCCAGTCTTTTTAGAGCCTGCCAAGTCAAAACCGAATTGAGCAAACGGGAACTTCCACGACTCTCCTGCGACCAATTTTACCGAGCCGCAAATGCCATTTTCACAAGCATCTATTACTGGAGACAAATCTCTTTCATCTGCTTCTACTGGCCAAGTGAATTTTGAAAAGCCGCCGTTTTCAGCATCGTCAGCATACCACCAGCAGCCAACAGAAGAAGAACCATCATCTTCAACACCAGTATTTACGCAGTGCGTTTTTTTAGCACCAATCCATGTTTCCATTTTTTCTGCCTGTTGAACAACACTGTCTTTTTCTACAGGCAACAGGGAATCTTCAATCCAATCGCCATTTGTACATACATAGTTCTTCTTATAATTCGTACTTAAGGAATTTGTATTTGCAGAAGAATCCTTTTCTCGTTTTGCATCACATTCTCCTAGGCCGTAATTATTCCACCAAAAACGCTTTACGTATTTTTCAAAGTTCGGGATAGAATCCCCCATATTCCAGGATTCTATATTACTTCGAACTTTTTGCAAGTTCATATTGTAAGCAACATCGGCAATTTTCGTCTTTACTGAATCGTTATCCCAGGAACCATCTTCAGCAATATCTTCAGAAAGGTTAGCCATCAAAAGAACCATGTCACCTTCAGAAAGTTTGCCTTGCACAAGAACTGAAGCTGCAAGCAGAACGGCATTGCCTTCACCAGACTTAAGCACGTTCAAGTCTTCAAAGTTTCCAAAGTTTTCCTTAACTCCAAATGCTGCAAAGATTTCTTTTTCAGCTTGTTCCTTGGCATTCAATAAAGTTTCGCCATCACTTATCAAGTCTACAATTCTTTCATAAGCCAGGTGAGTGAGCAAGTTGATATTAACGTGTTCCCTGTTTCGCAGATCAGTAATTGCATTCAACGTCAATGTACTAGAAGAAACCTTTCCTGAAACTTCATTTCGATAGTACCCATTCGCTTCAAGCAAAGCATAGCTAGAAACAAGGTTGATATTTTTCAATTCAAACTCGCCCTTGTCACTCGAAATTTTTCCGACAAAGTTTTTGCCTGTTTGAGCAAAGGTTGAATCCATCTCATAAAGGTGAATTATTGAACCCTTCACAAAAGGTCCCTTCTGAGAAACTCCAGCAACTTCCTTATTTTGGATAGCTACAATTCCCTGGTCTTCGGTAATACCACCTGCTGTGTCATTTGATTCCGAACAGGCTAGCAGGAACAAAAAAAAGAATAAAAGTACGCTAAGTTTCTTCATATTTTTTCTTCAAACGTTGTTTTTTTTCTAAGGTTTTTTGTGAGCGGGAAAAATTGCAAATTCATGCGATACACACGTTCTACATCGGCTTTTTCTTCAGCCACAATTGATATTATACGCCGTCTAAAATCAGCCAGTTCCGCAACCACTCTTTTATACATATCTTTAGAAATGCCCATGGTAAGGCCCGACATGTCACGTTCCGACAACGGCACAGATTCTATAGCATCCAAGGCAAAGCGTCCCATGTCCAGTTGCATGTTTTTTGCAGCTACAGGAATCGCCTCCTTGTGCTTCATTGAAATGATTTTCTTCGTTTCAAAATATTCGCCACGGGCATTCTTTTGCAAAAGGCCAAAGTCAAGCAAAAAATGCAAAGTTTCAATAACTTCACTAGCCGTTATTTTAGGGAGGCATGCTTCAGCAATTTCTGAAGCCTTTGCTCCAGGCATCGACGCAGCAACTTCACGAATAACAGGATTTTTCCACGATTCAAAATATTTAAAGGAATCCTGGTCTAAGGCTAGTGGACTTTTGTCGCTGATTATTGCACGAATATCTTCAAAAGCCTTTTGTCTAACGCCTTCAGTTTTAGCATGAGCAAATTCAACAAGCAGTTTGAAATAGGTTAATTCAAACCCAGCAAGGTTCATTGCTCTAGCGACATTGTCAACAACCTTTTTTCCAAGGTTATACCTACCATCACAGACCTGTTTTAAATACACCGGATTGCTAAAGCCCACAAGTTTCGCAAAATCTCTCCATGTAAAACCCTGGAGAGTCTTCCGTTCCGTATAAAAGTCAAGAATGTACTTGCGGTAATTTATGTATTCTAGAACTGATTTCATTAGGAAAGTTGTTTTTTCAGTCAGTCTAAATATAGAAATACAAGATTTTTATTTTATAAACAATCAAAGCAAAAACACTTCAAAAGCAGTTCGAATTTTCAATTTGCAATACAAAGTAAATGCAAAAAAGTTCCCGGCAAAACCGGGAACTTTTTTGCAATTCGTTTCTACGCGAACAAGCGTTCGCAAAAACGATTACTTGTTAGGAAGCTTAACTTCCTTACCGAACTTGACGTTGGTCTTCTTGCCGAGCAAGATAGCACGAGTCTTGAGCGGGAGGCCGTAGCAACGGATAAAGCCAGTTGCGTCCTTCTGGTCGTACATGTCAACATCGGTAAAGCCACCGAGGCCCATGTCGTAAAGGCTGTTCGGGCTCTTGATGCCAGCAGGAATGATGTTGCCCTTGTAAAGCTTGAGGGTAACTTCACCAGTTACAACGCTGTTGACTTCGTCAAAGAATGCGTCCATGCACTGGCGGAGCGGTGTGAACCACTGGCCGTTGTAGACGAGGTTTGCATAAGTCATAGACATCTTCTGAGCTTCGAACAAGGTTTCCTTGTCAAGAACGAGCTGCTGCAAGCATTCGTGTGCCTTGTAAAGGAGTGTGCCACCCGGAGTTTCATAAACACCGCGGCTCTTGAGGCCAACGAGACGGTTTTCAACGATATCGAGAAGACCGCAAGCGTTTTCGCCACCAATCTTGTTCAAGAATTCGAGAAGTTCTACAGCGCCCATCTTCTTACCGTTGATGGAAACCGGAGTACCCTTTTCGAAGCCGATGGTTACGTGTGCTGCTGTGTTAGGAGCCTTTTCGTAAGTCTTGGTATGCTTGAGCATATCATACTTGTGTTCCTGATCCGGGAATTCAAGGATGCCACCTTCGTGGGAAAGGTGCCAGAGGTTACCGTCTTCAGAATAAATCTTCTTCTTGCTGATGCCGTTGAGCGGAATCTTGTGTGCTGCAGCGTAGTCGATAGCGTCTTCGCGGCTATGGAATGTCCACTTCGGGTCCTTCCAAGGAGCGATAACTTCGAGCTTCGGGTTCATTGCAGCGTATGTAAGTTCAAAGCGAACCTGGTCGTTGCCCTTGCCGGTAGCACCGTGAGCAACTGCATATGCGCCTTCCTTTTCAGCAATCTTAACCTGGTACTTTGCGATAAGCGGACGAGCAAAGGAAGTACCGAGGAGGTATGTGCTTTCGTACTTTGCACCGGCACGAACGGTCGGCCAAACGTAGTCTTCAAGGAATTCTTTCTTGAGGTCGAGAACGTAGCACTTGGAAGCACCGGTAGAAAGAGCCTTCTGTTCGAGGGCCTTTGCATCCGGGAAGTCGTTCTGACCGAGGTCAGCTGCGAAAGCGATCACTTCGCAATCGTAGTTTTCCTTGAGCCAAGGAATAATGATGGAGGTATCGAGGCCACCGCTATAAGCGAGAACGACCTTCTTCTTTGTTTCTTTTGCAGCTTTTGCCATTTTTCAATGTCCTTTTAAAAGTTAGACAGGTAAAATATAGGAATAAAGAAGACAGAAAACAGAAGACAGAGTACAGGAATTGCTGTTTTCAGTATTTAGTAGGTAGTAGATAGTAGGAAGTAGAAAGACGGAAGAAACTAGAATTTGGAAAATTAAAACATTATTAATTCTTAATTCTGCATTCTTAATTCATAATTCCCTATACTCTAGCCCCTAAAACACTGAAATCAACGTTCACTAGATCCTAGCCCCTAGATCCTAAATCCTAGATTCTATTCTCTCGTCTGTAGGCACGTAGTGCCGTTCTTTCGTCTAACCACTCCTAAATTACACACCCAGTTCCAAGCCAAACACTTCGCCGAGTTCCTTGTCGCTAAGGTCCGTAAGCCATGTCTCGCCCACATTCACGGTCAAGTTCGCGATAGCCTTTTTACTTTCCAGAAGAGCATTGATTTTTTCTTCAAACGTGCCCTTGGTAATAAGACGATGCACTTGAACATTACGCTTTTGTCCAATTCTAAAAGCACGGTCTGTAGCCTGGGCTTCTATAGCCGGATTCCACCACAAGTCATAGTGAATCACCTGGCTTGCCGCAGTCAAATTCAACCCGGTACCTCCGGCTTTCAAGGAAAGAATCAAAATCTTTTTTTCAGAATCTTGCTGGAACTCTTCCACCATTTTTTTACGCTGCGTCTGCGAAAGTCCTCCATGGTAGAATTCTGTTTCAATGCCAAGTTCTTCATGAATCACCTGTTTCAACAATTCACCCATTTCAGCAAACTGCGTAAAGATCAAGGTCTTTTCTTCAGTTTCCTGGATTTCTTTTAGCAGTTCCAAAAGCATTTGAATTTTACCAGAATCATCTGCAAATGAATGATTCTTTGAATCCGTCTCGGGAAGCAGTTCAGCGATATCACGCTTAAAGAATGTTTTTGGATGATTGCAAATTTGCTTCAAGGCAAGAATCATTTGCAAAATCAAACCCTTGCGCTTAAAGAGCGCATGGGAGTCATCTTCTTGTTCGGCAAGCTTCGCTGCTTCAAGCTCTGCCATAAAATGATCAAGAGCCTTTTTATAAAGCATTGCCTGCGACTTGGTAAGTTCCACATATTCGTCTTGAATGATCTTATCAGGCAGGTCACTAATAATGCTTTTATCAGTTTTTAAGCGGCGCAACATAAACGGGGCTGTCATGCGTTTAAATCGTTCTGCCGCTGCCTCGTCTTTATTCTTTTGAATAGGAGTTTCGTATTCTGTGCGGAACTGTTCCTGGCTCAATAAAATTCCACGATTACAGAAATCCATAATCGTCCAGAATTCCATAAGTCTGTTTTCAACAGGTGTGCCGCTCATGGCAATCTTCATGGAGGCCTTCATGGAACGCAGCAGTCGACTTTGATCCGTGTCAAAGTTCTTGATATTTTGCGCTTCGTCAATTACAATGACTTCCCATTCCAAAGTCTGAAGTTTCTTATAGTCGCGACGGAACGTTCCATAGGTCGTTATAAGAATATCTTCCTTGAACTTTAGCAAATCGCGCATGCCGCCATGATAAGGGAACACACTTAGAGATGGAGCAAACTTTTTAACTTCCACCTGCCAGTTGTAAAGCAGCGCAGCCGGTACCACGACAAGAACCTTGCGTTCTTCAAGCTTAAATTCGTTTTTTAGTTTCAACAAAAATGCAATGACCTGCAGAGTCTTGCCAAGGCCCATGTCATCGGCCAGAATACAGCCAAAGCCCATGCGCATTTCATTGCAAAGCCACGAATAGCCTCGCTCCTGATAAGGTCTCAAGGTTGCATTCAAACCTTCGGGTAATTCTTCGTCCTTGCAGTCGCGCAAGGAATCTATAACAGCCTTAAGTTCCGGTGTAAGTGTTATAGGGACAAATTCTTCTGGGCCATTTTCAGCATCATGGTACTCACCGGTCAAGCAAGCTTGTACAAGCTTTGCATTATCAACGCCTTCATCAACCTGTTTTTTAAGCTTTTCTAAATCTTCCTTGGTAAATTCAACATACTGCGATTTTATTTTTAGCAAGCCATCTGCAGCCTCTGCAAGTTTCAAAAATTCCTTGGCAGAAATACTTTCATCGCCTACGGCAACTTCCCAGTCAAAATCAAGAAGATCCTTAGCCGAGAACGTACCAATACTTCCGCCACGGACAGAAATTCGGGAACGAGGCTTTTTTATTTCTAAAAGTGATTTTGGCAAATCAACCTTTATGCCAAGCGTCTGGATTTTCGGGAGAGAATCCTTCAAAAAATCAAGAAGATCCTGACCATGCAAGATAACAGGTTCCTTGCCCTTGCATTCTATATAATCCTTTAACTGTACAAAATTTTCCAAGGCGCTATTCAGCACATTCAGCACAGTCAAAAGCCTTGAATCATTTTCTTCAAACAACTTCGAAAGTGGTTCACGCACAGCAGATTCTGGAGAAGGCTTTACAAAAACTTCCAGGGTTACATTTTGCCCAGATTCAGAGCACACAAGCCAAAGTTCAGTCTTAAAGCTAAAGGTACTGTAAACAGAAAACCATTCCTGGATTATCGTTGGTATCTTAACATTCGAAGACTTGCCGGAGCGACATTCAAAAAAGAAACCCAGCAGATTATCGTGAGCATGCTTATGAGGGCAAGTTCTACGAACAAAGGCTAAAAGTTCATTGATAAAAACAGAAAGCAAATGTTCCGTTTGATCGTATATGACTTGATTTTCTGTAGTTACAATAGCAGAAGGCGCCACGGAATCTAGCGATGTAACCGCCGATAAAATTTCGGGCAGCATATCGGCTGGGAGCCAACGAACCTGAGCCGTATTTTCATTCAACCAAAAAACTTGCGGGTAAATAGCGCAGGTCCTTACAAGATAAAAAGCAACCTTCAAAGCTATATGCAGGAACTGGACATTTCGGTTCCAAAGTTCAAATCCGGATTCGTCTAGAGAGCACAAGGAACTAATAACCTTGCTCGTTGCAACATCTTTTCTGCCAGCAGAAGTACCAACGTTAAAAAGCCACCCCCAGCCCTGCGTATGGTACAAACTGATTGGTTGCATCGGATCTATAGGAGCCTTTGCAAAATTGCAATGGTAATCTTCCGCAAATTCGCCAAACGAAAAATATCCATCAAACTTTTGATGAACCCTTTCTATTTCATCATAGAAAGTTTTCTTGAAATTCCCACCAGGGCAAAACCTAGGGTTTGGAGCTAGTAGCGAAGGCAATATCTTGGAATAGTCGGTCCAACTCAAAAACTTAAATTCCGGGAACGGCAAATCGGTTTCTTGCTGAAGGCTCAGACGAGCCTCGGCACTCGACTTAATTCTAAACAATCCAGATTCTTTTGGAACTTCCACTTTCAATGTTTCTGCCTTGTAGTTTTTTAGCGAACTCAAATCCAGGCCATGCAATTTAAAAAGAGCGCACGGATCCTCATCTATTATATGTGCTAAATTCAGCAAAACGGCAACTGTTAAACCGCATGGTTCCGCATTTTTACAATCGCATTCCACCGTAATGTCAGAAAATTCATCAAAAATTTTTAAGCCACACCTAGAAAGAATCAGCTCTATGGAAGCATTCAGGGAATCGTTTGAAATAGCCATGAGTTCCGCGGGCTGGCGTTTTAGTACACTCAAGAATATTTCCGAATTTTCTACAGGGAATTTCGGGAACACCATGTAGCAATTATGATGCCCTCCATTTGGCCCTAGAACTTCAGCAACAACGCGGTGATCTATAACTTCAAGCTTAATAACCTGTTTGCGGTTTGCATAACGCAAGCCTACTTCTAGATCTCGGTCAGCAGCATTTGCAAGCAGCGTACTAAGCCAGCGCTTGCTCCACCAATTATTTGCAAAAGGCCCAAAAATCATGCGCCAAATATACAAAAACGCAAAAACAACTACTCAAAATAGCACTTAAAAATTTGTATTTCAACATGTATTTTAATACAAAGCACCACCCAACGATTCAACATAAATAAGAATACTATCTTTCGGTTCAATATGCATGAACACAAAAAAGAAATTGAACGCTGTATTCTTGTCGGTATCGCAACTCCAAAGATTGCCCCATGGCTTGCCACAGAACACTTGAATGAACTGGAACGCCTCGCAGACACCGCAGGCGCAAAGGTCACTCGCACTTTTTTGCAACGTGTTCAGGCATTCAATCCGGCAACGCTCATCGGCGAAGGCAAAGTTGCAGAAATCAAGACTGCACTTGAAGCTGACGAAGCCAAGATGGTCGTTTTTGACGACGACCTTTCTGGTTCTCAAGTTCGTAATTTGGAAAGCCGTTTGCCAGGTGTAAAGGTTCTCGATAGAACAGGCCTTATTCTAGATATTTTTGCAAAGCATGCAGAAACTGCAGAAAGCCGCTTGATGGTAGAAATCGCACAGCTACAGTACATGATGCCACGCCTTACCGGTATGTGGACTCACCTTTGCCGCCAGCACAACGGCGGTATCGGAACTAAGGGCCCTGGCGAAACGCAGCTCGAAACGGACCGTCGCTTAATCAACGCACGAATCCGAGACTTGAAAAAGAAACTCAAGAAAATTGAAGATGCTCGCGACCGTACTGCAGAAAAACGTTACGACACATTCCACGTAGGCATTGTCGGTTACACAAACGCAGGCAAGAGCACTCTTACAAACCGTTTGACAGGCGCAAACGTTTATGCCGAAGACAAGCTATTCGCAACGCTCGATTCCACGACACGCAAGCTCTACATTGGCGATGGAGAAACAATCATACTTTCTGACACCGTCGGCTTCATCCGCAAGCTCCCGCACAACCTTGTGGAAACATTCAAGAGCACTCTTGGAATTGCGGCACACGCAAACTGCATTCTAGAAGTCGTTGACGCGAGTGCTCCAGATTATAAAGAGCACTTGGAAGTCACGCAAAAAACTCTTGCCGACATTATCGATGGAGAAACGCCTCGCATTACAGTTTTCAACAAGGCTGAAGCGGCAGAAGAAACTAAGCGAGACGAGCTTCGCATCAATTATCCAAGCGCTTTGCAGGTAAGCGCACTTGAAAACATTGGCATGGAAGCACTCCGCGAAGAACTCGTGAAAGAATTTACCAAGTGGAAAGAAAAGCGCTTGGCTCAAAAAGAAGAAGAAGCCAACGCTCCCGACGGATGGGTTGCTGAGTAACAGAACCAAGAACCTGATGCAAGAATCAAGAGGAAGTTTTTACGATGATGAATGAAGAAGTTAAAGCAAAATACAAGAAAAAGAAAGTTCCACACGAATGGCGAAAGACTGATAAAATTTCAGCACTTGTCACAACATTTTTTGGAGCAGGAACGCTTCCAAAAATGCCTGGTACCTGGGGAAGCCTTGCCGCGGCAATACTTGCCTATCCAATTTCCTTTTACTGCTTTAACGGCTGCTTTGCCCTGCTTTCATTCATTGTCTTTTTTGCAGCGATCCCATTCGTGAACAAGGCAATGCGCGACTGTGGCACCGAAGACCCGGGTTGGATCGTAATTGACGAAGTTGCAGGCCAATGGCTTGCACTTGCACTTGTCCCACCGGAATTCATCATGCAAAACATCTGGGTGCCTCTTGTTGCATTTGCACTATTCAGATTCTTCGATATTACAAAGCCGCTCGGCATCCATCGCTTTGAAAAGTTCCCCGAAGGTTGGGGCGTCATGGCAGACGATATGCTCGGCGGTTTGTATGCCGGCATTCTACTAGCAGCCGGCTACTACGGCATTCCAATGATCCTTGGATAACAAAAAAGGGGCTCACGGCCCCTAAAAAAGTATTAAGCCTTGGTCACCTATCATTCCCAATACCCTACAATCAATACTTCGCACTTTGCCTTTTTATTGCTTGCACTTTCAAACCCAACAATGCGGCGAATACTCTTTTGATTCGGGTTCATACCTTCACGAGAAATCCCATTTGTTGACAAGGTCACTTTCACGCCAGGAACCTTGCCTCCTTCCTTAATTTCATCAATCTTGTCAACGTTCAGCATAACGCTCTTGAATTCAGCCTTGAATTCCTTGGCATCGTCGCGAAGCTTTAACTGCGGAGCCGTCTTACCATCTGGAGACCAAACATAAAAGCTCCAGGATTTTTTAGAGCCTGCCTTGTAAAAGCCTGCATCAAGAAGCTTTTCACTGAACATGAGTTCCGGCGTTACAACACCTTCGACGCGAGCAACAAAAGGCTTGCCGCCCTTTTCTACAAGAATGATGTTTTCTTGAACAGGGCCTTCCATATATTCCGTATTCAAGTCAAATTCAATCTTAAAGGCCTTGCCCTTTGCAATTTCCGTCGGGTACTTAAAATTCGTAGCTCCAGTTCCCTGGCTCATCACGGTTTCAAGAACCATGTCGTCGCCAGTATTCAAAGCTTTAAGGACAATATGCTTTACATCGCCCTGCTTAACATTTTCAAATTTGTAAACTTCAGGAGCAAAGCGAGGATTGCCACCAGCAAAGGCTGCAACAGCCGAAAAAGCTAAAATAAACGATAATTTTTTCATAATTGAGAATATATAAAAAAGCAAAGGTTTAGCACACAATCCTATTACGTCCGTGCGTCTTTGCCTCATACAAGAGTTTATCTACTACACTAAGCATCTTGCCATAGTTTTCAAAACTGGAATTTTGGCAACTTACCAAGCCACCACTTATGCGAATGTCCATTCCCGGGAATTCCTCAATGGCTATCGCAGCAACAGCCTCACGAAAGTTTTCCGATCTTGACCTTGCTTCATCCATCGAATCCGCAGCAATAACCTGAATAAATTCCTCGCCGCCATAGCGAACCGAAATTTCCTTTGCTTGCTTAAAAAGATCTTTTGCGACCTTTGCAATGGATGCAAGCGCCTTGTCGCCTGCCGGATGCCCGTAGGTATCATTTATCTTTTTAAAGTGGTCGACATCATACATCAATATGTAAAAGCCACTTGCATTTGGCATAATTTCATTATTCAAGACATCGATGAAATATCTGCGGTTAAACAGCCCTGTAAGAACATCATGTGCAGAATTATAATTGAGCTGTTCAATAAGGCTATCCTTTGTGGCCTTTTCACGCTGATAAGCCTGCAGTAGGTAAGAAACAACTGCAAATATAAACACGCTCATGAAAATGAACGAAACAACAATATCCGTGATTGCTGCGCCGTATTCTACCTTAGAGCACCACTCCGGATGTTCCCAGGCAAGCATAAAGACGGCAGAATCTACTACTATGCTCAAAACAACCAATACAGCGCGAAGTATCTTTTTTGCACAGAGCGATAATACAAGCATTGTTGTTTGGCAATAAAACACCATGCCGCTATTAAAGCCACCACAAGTAAAAAATAGCGGAGGCATTACAAGCAAAGCTATGACAAGGCACATTACAAAATAACAGGCATTAATGTTTTTGGTCTTATGTGCAACCACCCCCAACACGGCAAAAAAAACTGAAAGGGAAACGCACCCAGCAACAGTAATAACATCGATGTCTTCAAGAGCAGAAAATACGGCAGAGAAAACGGCAGCTATAAAACAGGCTATCAAAACGCCCCAAAACAAGGCAACTTCAAAAGTTTGTTTTGGTACAATTATATTTTTCAGGCGTTCAAGCATGTCCTTAATATAGGCTATTCTTTTTAAAAAAGCTTATTGAAAAAAAATCTTTAAATTACTTTTTTGATTCAAAGAACAGAAACGTGAGCTTCATCACGCCACAAAGTGTTTTTAAGGCATAGTATAAAAAGGAGTTTCGTCCTTGGTTCGGAACTCGTGTTTTTCGTAGTAGCCGATGAGATTGCCGTCTTCGTCGCGGAGGGCGATCATGTAGCCGTCCTTGTTCTGCTTTTCGTTGAAGAACGTGTGAACCCAGTTGTGGGTCTTGTCCGCCAGGAACCAGGCCATTACCTTGAGAATTTTTTCCTGGGATTCCGGACCATGGCATTTTAGCAAATTGCAGCCGATGAGGGCGGCTCCCCCACGCTTGGCTTGCGCCTCGCAAGCCTTCGGGTTCATGTAGATGATTTCGTGTTCCAGGTTGCAGATAACGATAGCGGTATCATCCTGGTCGATGATGGATTTGAAGAAAGGATTAAGATTAGTCATTTTTCATCCGGGTCTGTAGATTTTTGCACTTTGCAATATATAAAAAGAAGGCCACCCTTTGCGGATGACCTTTTTAGATTCTAGAGCGAAGCTCTGACTATAACCTCAGAGCGACAAAGTCGCGACCTCGCGCCTCTAGGGCGAAGCCCGACCTCATACCTTTTAGCAACCAAGCTTTGCAATAAAGGGATAGGAGTCCAGAGGAAAGGGAAAGCCCTTTCCTCTGCGTCTCATTAACAGCCAAGCTTTGCAGCGAGGTATGCTTCGAGTTCGTCGATCTTAACGAGTTCCTGCTTCATGGAATCACGTTCACGAACAGTAACGTAGCCGAGCTTTGCCGGGTCGCTTTCGCCTTCGCCAACAGTGTCGAAGTCAACAGTTACGCAGAACGGTGTGCCAAGTTCATCCTGACGGCGGTAACGCTTACCAATGGACTGGGTTTCGTCGTATTCCACGTTCCAGCGCTGGAGAAGCTGTTCGTAAAGTTCTTCGGCCTTGGCCTTGACCTGGCCCTTCTTAACGAGCGGGAGAACTGCAACCTTGACCGGTGCAACCTTCGGGTCGAAGTGGAGAACTGTGCGTTCGTCGTTTTCGAGCTTTTCAACTTCGTAAGCGTCGCAGAGGAGCACGAGGAGCAAGCGTTCTACACCGAGGGACGGTTCCACAACGTACGGAACGTAACGAGTGTTCTTGACCGGGTCAATGTATTCCTGCTTAACCTTGGATTCGTTCTGGTGAGCAGTCAAGTCGAAGTTTGTACGGCTTGCAATGCCCCAGAGTTCACCCCAACCGAACGGGAATTCGTATTCAACGTCGGTGGTACCGTTACTGTAGTGGCTGAGTTCTTCCTTGGCATGTTCGCGGAGACGGAGCTTGCTTTCGTTCACGCCCAGATCCTTGATGAGCCAGTTGAAGCAATACTTGCGCCAGAAATCGTACCATTCAAGTTCTGTACCCGGTTCGCAGAAGAATTCGAGTTCCATCTGTTCGAATTCGCGGGTACGGAAGATGAAGTTACCCGGAGTAATTTCGTTACGGAAGCTCTTACCGATCTGGCCGACACCGAACGGAATGCGCGGGCGAACGTTGTCAACGATGTTCTTGAAATCAACGAAGATACCCTGAGCAGTTTCTGGACGGAGGTAAACCTTGTTGCCTTCGCCTTCGATCACGCCGATTTCGGTCTGGAACATAAGGTTGAAAGCACGCGGCTTTGTAAATTCGGTCTTGCCGCAGCTCGGGCATTCGATCTTGTTGTCGATCATGAGCTGTGCAATTTCGTCAAAGTTCTTACCAGCGCAGCAGCCGTCGCCAAGCTTTTCTTCGAGCAAATGGTCAGCGCGGAAACGTTCGTGGCAAGCAAGGCAGTCAACGAGCGGGTCGCTGAAGTTGCCGACATGGCCAGAAGCCTTCCAAACGCGTGGGTTGAGGAGGATAGAGCTATCGAGGCCCAAAACATCCTTACGGGAGCTAACGAACTTCTTCCACCAGAGGTTCTTGATGTTGCGCTTGAGTTCTACGCCATACGGACCGTAGTCCCAAGTATTTGCGAGACCATCATAAATTTCAGAACCCGGGAAAATAAAACCACGGCGCTTGCAGAGGGAGATGATGTCCTTGAGGGCATCCTGAACTTTCTTTGCCATAAATAATCCTTTTTCGGCCTAGCATTAAAGCATTTCCTTTGGCCGGACTAGGAACCTACCTGGATGATAGGCCCTGACAGGGCGTAAAGATAGCAAATAGACGAAAGACAAGAAAATTTCACAAAAATTCTAACATAAAAAATCCTCGAGAAATTCTCGAGGATTTTAACTTGAAAGTTTATTCACAGAAAGCTGTATCTAAAGCACACGGATTGGGAACAGGCTTCGGTGGTCCACCGCGACTAGAAGAGGATATATGCGGGAATAGCCTAGACGAAGAACTCCAAAAATCCGTTTCGCTACTTGACGATTTTGTATCATCTGACGCAGAGTCTTCATCATCTGGCAAATGGAAGAACTTAATCGGCCAGATGTCATAGACATCGTACGCCTTGCTAAAGAGCGTATGGCCAAGAATTGTAACTTCCGCACCAGCTTCCACAGCGAGAGCTCCATCCAGTTTAATATAGGAATCATCAAAAACATCAACATCGCCAGTCCATTTACCATTATCATCGTAACTGGTAGATGCCCCCGCCCTGGCATCCAGGTCAATTCGGAAACCTAAACCTCCAGTCAGTCCAACCACATTATATAGAAGAGCAGCTACTCTAAGATAAATACCGGCGCTTGCCTTTCCGCAGAAAGCAATATGAGAATCGCTGATAAACTCCTTTAAGCCGTGAAACTCATTGTAAGTGTATTCCGATTTACCATCCTTAATGACTGAAGCATCGCTACCGGACTTCCAATTCAAACCAAACTTGCCTGTGGAATGCTTCGCATAATTTATTTTATAATCCATTACGGCATAGGCATCCATACTGTACTTGAGATAAAAATTCGGCACTATTTTTATGTAAACAGGAACACCCAAAACAGAGAACGTGAAGCCTTTGCCTTCAAAATTGGTAAGTTTCTTGTCTCCGGCGAAACCAGCGCCCAGACCAAACCCAATGTTTGATACATAGATATCCTGGGAAGCATCTACATAGAAATCAAAGCCCTTAATACTCAACCAGCTCGTCGTCCAGCTCAAGTGGAAATTTGCCTTGCTCTTGAACTTGAGGGTATCCATACGAACATAAGCCTTGATGGGGCTACCGTCTGGATTCTTCTCGTCATTATCATCCATCGCCTTTTCAAGCTTTTTGATACCGCCAAAGGAATCAAGCCAGCTGCCCTGGTAATCTCCAATGGTCTTGCCTAGCCCAGGAATGGCAATAACTCCCGGATTGAACTCCTTATCAATATCAATAACAGTCCAATCTTTAGAACCGCTCTGGAGCTTCGCATCACGTAAATCCACGTAACGTTTTTCCTCAAGAGTCTTGCTAAGTGGAGCTTTTTCAGAAAGATCCTTACCAACATACAGTTCACTATTGCTCTGCAACAGTTCTGATTCATCCTTGATGAGGAACGGATGATAAGTCTTAGTTTCCTTATTGTAGAATGCATCGAGAGAAAGCTTTCCTCCATTTGGAACGGCCTTAGGGTCTATATAGATCTCACTAGACAATTCGTAATCACCCTCAGGAATTGCATCAAAAGGAGAAGCTTTATCTACGGTAAGCGTATAAACTGAATCATCTTCTGTAACGGATGCCACACGCAAATAGAACGGTTCATTCATGATATCATTCCAAACAACGAGAACATTGCCCGACTTCGGAAGGATACTATCCGCCTTGCCAGCAAATTCACGGTCAATGGAAATTTTTGTAGTATCTTTATCTAGAATCTTGACTTCATCACCCCTCGAAAATTCCTCGTACGTGTAAACAATGGTCTCATGTGCTGAAGAGTTTTGAAGACCAAGCGCTTCATCCTCATTTGCTGATGAAGAAGAATCGCCAGAGCAACCAATATAAAAAGTAAAGGTTGCAATTGCAGTCAGAATCAACAATAATATTTTTTTCATTTTATATTATTTTCCTTTATGAGTTTATATTATTTTCCTTTATGAGCCATCCACAACAAGTTTTAATTTAAAAAATTATTGTACAGGCGTTTGTGCCGGGGCTTGCGCAGGTGCGTCTGGAGCGCTTAATGCACGCAAGGAATCTACCATAAGGCTGTCTTTTTTAGGGAACATGTTCTGGTAGATTACGCTACGGCGGCTCGCCATGAAATTGCTGTTACGCATATAAGGCGTATGCTTTTCGGGGCTCGCAAGTACGGCTGCCATGCTGATTGCCTGGTCCACAGAAATCTTGGAGCAGCTCTTTTTATAGTATTCCCGACAAGCCGCTTCGCAACCAAAGATATCCTTACCCCACTGCGCATAATTCAAGTACAGTTCCAAGATGCGATCCTTGCCAAGCTTCTTTTCCATAAGCAAGGCATACGCAAGTTCCTTGCCCTTGCGTTCAAAGGAACGTTCACCAGTCAAGAACAGGTTCTTCGCTAGCTGCTGCGTAATGGTGGATCCACCAAACTTCGTTTTACCACGAGCCTTATTCGCTTCCAGAGCCTCGGTAATTGCACGAATGTCAAAACCAGGGTGAAAGTAAAAGCCGGCATCTTCGCTTGCAAGAACAGCCTTGCGTAAATACGGGCTAATACTATCGAGCGGAGTATAGATATGCTTAATCTTAAGATCTGGAATAGAATCCTGATAGATCTTCATAAAGCTAGACATTTCAGGCTGGTTGTACTTTAAAGTATCGACAGCCTCATAAATCTTATAGCCATAATCAAAGGCACGATAAATAACATACGTCCCGGCAACGCTAAACGCGATCGCATAAAGCAAACCTGCAAGTAATACTGCACGAGCAGCGTAATTCAAAACGCGATATATCCATTTAAAAACGAGCAAAGTCCACTTAAGAATGCTTTTTAACTTTTGCGATGCCATGAAAAAAATGTAGCATACTTTTTACACCTTGCTTAAACGCAAATAAAAAACATACGTAAAACAATCAGTAAATGCGTTAGCGACGGATGCACGAAGTGTTCGGACTCGCCCATTGCACAGCAATGTTATGGCGAGGCTGAACCGAAAATTGCCCGGTTCATCCGAAGGAATGAACATTAGGGCAATTTATACGGCGACAGAGCGGCGACAAAGTCGCAACGCCCACAAAATTCTACATTTAATTTTATGAAAGCTATTACACTTAAGGCAGGCCGAGACAAATCGGCAATTCGCAGACATCCTTGGATTTTTAGTGGAGCTATTGACGAGGTCATGGGAGACCCGCAGCTTGGCGACACCGTAGAAGTATATTCCTACAACAGTGACTTCTTGGGAATGGCGGCATATTCACCAGCATCCCAGATCAGAGCGCGCTTCTGGACATTCAAAGAAAAGACAGAAATCAACAAGGCCTTTTTTGAACGCATCATTGAAGATGCAATTGAAAAACGCGCTGCTCGCGGATTCGACATTCACGACAAGCTCGCCGCTTTCCGTATCGTGTTCTCAGAAAACGACGGCATTCCGGGTTGCATCATCGACAAGTACGGCGAATACCTTTCCGTAGAAATTCTTGCGGCTGGCCCAGAAGTCAACAGAGCTGTCATTTACAAAGTACTCGCAGAAAAGACCGGTTGCAAAGGCATTTACGAACGCTGCGATTCCGATGTTCGCAAAAAGGAAGGACTTGAAACCCGCACAGGTACAGTTTTTGGAGAAGTTCCAGAAGAACCAGTACCCATGGAAGAAAACGGAGTCAAGTTCCTGATCGATATTCGAAATGGCCATAAAACCGGTTACTACCTTGACCAGCGTGACGCCCGCCGTCGCGTAGGCGAAGTTGCCAAGGGCAGAAACGTTTTGAACTGCTTCTGCTACACAGGTGGCTTTGGCCTGTACGCACTCAAGGGCGGTGCAGAACATGTTTACCAAGTTGATGTTTCCAAGAGCGCTCTCAAGATTGCAAAGGACCTTGTGATGCTGAACGGGCTGCCGACTGCAAAAGTCACGCACACCGAAGCCGATGTGTTCATGTACCTTCGCAAGTGCCGTGACCGTGGCGAAACGTTTGACATGATCGTTCTAGACCCGCCAAAGTTCGTTGAAGCAAAGGACCATCTAGAAAAGGGAGCTCGCGGCTACAAGGATATTAACTTGCTTGCCATCAAGCTGCTAGCACCGGGCGGAATCCTTGCAACATTTAGCTGTAGCGGTCTTATGGGCATGGACCTGTTCCAAAAAGTTGTTGCAGATGCCGCCGCAGACGCTCACCGCGACATGCAGATCATAGAACGTTTTGGCCAGCCTGCCGACCACCCGGTCAGCCTAGCATTCCCAGAAGGGCAATACCTGAAAGGGCTCCTTTTGCAAGCAGACTAAAAACAAAAACTTTTATGAAAATGCCGGGCTCCAAAAAGCTCGGCATTTTTCATAAAACGGCGATTTTCACCGGCAAAAGTCCCTAACTCATTGAAAATCATAGACTTAACCTCACTTTTTCTTTTAAAATTGTGGACAAATTGGGGATAAATATCTACATTTTGACCCGAATTCGATATTGATTTTGGCACAAAAGCCGAGGTAGGTTTAGTTAAATGCAAGAAGCTCAATGGGAACGTACACTTTCAAGCCTTAAAAAGAAGATTTCCGAAGATATTTTCGGTCGCTACTTTGAACGCGCAACCATGATTGCCTTTAACGATAACCGCGCAACAATCCGTTTGCCGGAAGGTATCGACCCCAAGGAAGTTGCACCATACAAGGGCCTCCTTGAAATTAGCTGGCAAGAAATCAACGGCGTAACAAATCGCATTGATTTTGAATTCAAAGACATTAGCGAACCAGAACCAATGGTTGCAAGCGGCGATTCCTTTGCACAATCCTTTGAAACCACAAGCATTCCGCTTTCTAGAACATACACATTCGAAAACTTTGTGCCTGGCGATAAGGCTTTGCTTGCATATAACGCAGCATTTGCAGTTGCAGAAAACCCGAGCAGCAACAAGTACAATCCTTTGTTTATCTACGGTGCTCCAGGCCTTGGCAAAACACACTTGCTCCAGGCTATCGGAAACTATGTTCTTGAAAATGACCCGACAAAGCGTGTTCGCTACTTGACCGCACACGACTTCCAGGAACAGTACATTCGCAGTCTTCGTGAAAAGCGAGTTTCTGAACTTTCAGCATTCTACCGTACAAAGGTTGACGTGCTACTCATCGACGACATTCAGAACTGGAGCGGCAAGGAAGAAACGCAGAACGAATTCTTCCACATCTTTAACGCACTCCACCAGGCCGGCAAGCAGATTGTTTTAACATCCGATGTTCCTGCTGTAGAAGTAAAGAGCCTTGCAGAACGCCTTGTAAGCCGCTTCTCCTGGGGCCTCACAGTTGATATTCAACCGCCAGACGTTGAAACACGAATTGCAATTTTGCACCAGAAGGCAAAAGACCAGCACATTGAAATTGCAGAAGATGTAATTTCTTTCCTTGCAGACCATATCAGCGGAAACGTCCGTTTCCTTGAAAGCGCCATTACCAAACTTACCGTTCAGGCAAGCGTGATGCACCACGATATCGACATGACTCTTGCTCGCCGCGTTGTTACAGATATTTTGCCGACAATTCGCCGTCGCGTAAATGTCAGTGCAATTCTCAATGCAGTTTCTCAGCATTACGAAGTACCTGTAGAAAAGCTTACAGAACAGGGTCGTGGCACGCAAGAAGTTTCAAAGGCACGTCAAATCGCAATGTACCTTACCAAGGAACTTTCTACACTCAGTTTGCAAGGTGTCGGCAAGCACTTCGGCGACCGCGATCACGCAACGGTCATCCATGCAATCCGCAGCATCAAAAAGCTGATTGAAGCAGACCCGACTTTCGAACGCGAAATGGAAAACTTGAAGTCTAGCATCAGGGACTAGACGAGACGAGAGAACGGGCCTTTGGCCCTACAGACGAGAGGAGCATGCAAATTTTCAATGTTGTCGGCTGTTGCTGACGTCTGTCGACTGGGTGGCTTTGATAATTCAGAATCAAGAATGCAGAATTATGGATTTTTCATTCTGGCGCCATCCTCGGCCCCGACCGAGAATGACGTGGTAAGTTACATTTCTGGTCTCTGGTTTCTAGTTTCTAATTTCTTGTATCTTGCATCTGGCTCTTGCGTCTGGCATCTGGCTTTTGCATCTACACTCCCCTACTTTACTATATTATAATCCATGAAATTTTCGAATCGTGCCGTAGGCTATCTTTCCTTTATTGCAATAATCTGGATTATCGGATTAGTGGCACTTGGCATGTGGGATGCGCATCGCGATTCAGTCTACCAAATCACCGTCGACTTCACGGAACTTGGTTCCCTGCAGCCCGAAGACAAGGTCACGATCCGTGGATACGACGTGGGCGTAGTCAATAGCGTTACATGGCTTGGCGACCGTTCACGAGTAGTTCTAGAATTTGAAGAACCAGTAATACTGCGAGAAGGCACAGAAATTCGCGATGTAAACTATGCACTCATGGGGCAGCGCCGCATCGAAATCTACCCATCCAAAACAGGAAAGAAACTTCCAGAGAACTACATTCACCAGGGCATTTTTGAGCCTGGCGTTGCAGAAGCCTTAAGACTCATCGAAGAAGCTGTTGCACAAGTCGAAGCCGTCAGGCAAATGGCTCTAATAATTGCTAACGGCGATTCGACGCACGCCTCCTTCACAAAGCTGTTCGAACAGAACATGCAAAAGATCAACGATCTTTTAAAGAAAACTGAAAAAATTTCAGTGCAAGTTCCAGAACAAATCGACGCGATTCTTGCAACGGCAGATTCCGCAACAAAGACAATAGTCACAATCAGCGACCAGACAAGCACTACAATCCACACTATTGATTCCGCTGTAACCTACCAAATCGGCAGAGCCAACAACACGGTCAATGAAATCAAGAATGCAGCAACCGCAGTAGACACTGTCTTTGACTTTATCGAAACGAACCCAACAATTTCAAGCATGCTTGATAGCGATTCCCTGATAAGGCAGACAGAAAAACTCATTGCAGGCTTGCAAGACTTCATCAAGGTTCTCGACACAAAGGGGCTTGACATCCGTGATGAAAACGGCAACAAAGTTCCTATACTTGGCTGGAAGAACCTGAACATCATCGGTAAGACTGCTCGCGAAAAAGCACGTTTGCGTCAAGAGCTCCAGTCAAAACTCAACAAGTAAAACCTTAAGGGGTTTTAGGGGAACTCCCTAGGAGAAGGGGTAGCGAAAAGCAGCCAACATGAATGGCTGCTTTTGTTTTGGCTGATTGTAGCGAGGGGAAGGCCTTCCCCCTTGAATTATTTTACTTGATTTATGTTACTTGATTTCAAGTGGCGGGAAGGGCATTTCAAGTTCCACGCTAATCGGGCAATGGTCCGAACCCTTGACTTCGGTATGGATGTTAGCTCCAACGACAGAACACATCATTTCCTTATCGACAAAGCAATAGTCAATACGCCAACCGACATTCCTTGCACGGGCGCCAAAGCGGTTTGACCACCAGCTGTAAACGTCCTTGGTATCTGGATGAAGCTTGCGGAATGTATCTACAAAGCCGGCTTCAACGTACTTGTCCATCCAGGCGCGTTCAATCGGCAAAAAGCCACTGATGCCTTCGTTTGCCTTTGGGCGTGCAATGTCAATTTCCTTGTGGCAAGTGTTGTAGTCGCCAAGAGTCACGACATGTTTACCCTGCGAAATCCACATCAAGGAATTTTCAAGGAACGCATCGTAAAAGCGAAGCTTGTAATCAAGGCGGTCATCGCCATTGCCACCGTTCGGGAAGTACACGGAATTGAGAACCCAGTCCGGAAACACGAGCTGAACCATGCGGCCTTCGTCATCGAACTCGTCAATGCCCATGCCATAGTTCACCGTATCTGGCTTGATCATTGAAAGAATGCCAACGCCACTGTAACCTTTCTTTTTTTTGCACGGGTTCCAGTAAGCGTAGTAATCTTCGGGTTCACGAATGAAATCTGGAAGCTGGTCGCTTTCGGCACGAACTTCTTGCAGGCACAGGAATTCTGGAGCTGTGGTCTTAAACCACTCTTCTAAACCCTTTTTGGCAACGGAGCGAATTCCGTTGACATTCCAACTATACACCTGCATATTTAATCCCTTTTTAACGCGCCCAAATATAGCAATTTAGCACGATTCCAGGGCGAATTCTAGACGTTAAAATAATCCACTTCGGGGTTGCCAATGTACAAGCCACTTACCGATGCTTGTGGGTACATTGCACCGTTTTCTGTCAAGCTTATTCCAACGCTTGCAAAGTCAATCAGGCGAGCAACATTGAAAATTTCCTTGATATTCGGGAGTACCGGGTAGCCAACTGCAGGGCGAATTCCGTTCCAGTTGTTGTTCCTTGCAAGTTCGCGGCTCAAGTATTCTGCACCGGCTTCTGCAAGGCGGTCAGCGACAGTCTGCAAAAGGAGAACATCGTAATCGCTGCCGCCCTGCTCTGCCTTGAGCTTTTCAAGGCGCTTTACAAGGGCATAGCTTACTGTTACTGCAAAGGCTCCAACAATATCCGGGAATTTTGAATCTGCCGGTGTGCTTGCTGTTTTTGTATCGGCAGGAACCACGTAGTCGCAGAGGGCAAGGCAAGTGCCTTCTGCATTTTGCTGACGTGCAGTTGCAACTTCTACAAGGTCTTCGCTAGAGCCTGTGCGATTCGTATTAAAGCGAATTCGATCGTCCAGGCCAGTTGCCTGGTAAAACGCCTGCACGGCTCGCAGCGAGTATTCAGGCTTGTTCAAATCTGCTAGGAGCTTTTCTGCATCGGCCTTAAGCTTCTTAGCTTCTTCGCAATCAGCCTTAACCTTCCAGGTAAAGAAGAAATAGTTCCAGCTGATTAAAGGAATGACTTTTTCAAGTGCAATTGGCGGCAACTTGCATTCACCCATGAACGGCGGATTTGCAGGCTTGTAATTTTTCCAATCGCATACATGGCGACGTTCAAGAGGAGTACTGTTTGCTGCAGCCATAGCCTCTTCGGTGGCGCTTACGATGCCAGCCTGCTTGTCGCGAATGCGTTGCTGTTCCTTGCGGTTTTCTTCAATGGTTTCTGCGCTTGTCGCAGGGTCCAAAAGCTTTTGAACAAGGCCCGGGTTGCTTGCTGCGTCGCGCACATGGAATACAGGGCCATCATAGCACGGAGCAATCTTTACTGCAGTGTGCGTCGGGCTTGTGGTTGCGCCACCTACAATGATCGGAATGCGGAGTCCTGCTTCTTGCATGCGTTTTGCAACGGTGCACATTTCTTCTAGAGACGGAGTGATAAGGCCAGAAAGGCTCAAGACATCAGCCTTATTTTCTATAACGGCATTTACAATCACGTCTTCAGGGACCATCACGCCAAGGTCCACCATTTCAAAGCCGTTGCAAGCCATGATCACAGAAACGATGTTCTTGCCGATATCGTGGACATCGCCCTTCACAGTTGCGATTACGATTTTACCACGAGATGCCGCTCCAGCTTCCTTGCCGGCTTCAATGTAAGGCTGCAAAATTTCCACAGCCTTCTTCATGGTTCTTGCCGTTTTAACAACTTGCGGCAAGAACATTTCACCTGCGCCAAAACGGCGGCCAACTTCGTTCATGCCGTCCATGAGCGGGCCAGAAATGATTGCGACAGGGCTATCGCCGCGATTGATAAGTTCCATCAAGTCTGGCTGAAGCGTTGTAGAAGTGCCCTTCAAAAGAGCTTCCTGCAAACGTTGTTCCGGAGTCAAGGTTACTTCAGCTCCCTGAGCCTGCCGAAGGGTTGAAGCATCTCCCCTCGACGAGCTCGGGGAACTTGTGCTGAAAATTTCTTTCGGGTCGTACTTTGCACCAGTTTCCTTGGCCTTTGCTGCAGCCTCGTTCATGCGGCTTGCAATTTCAATAAGTTCTTCGCTAGCTTCCGGGTGAGTATTCAGTAGCACTTCCGTAATTGCCAAGCGGAGTTCCAGAGGAATGGTCTTGTATTCTACAGCAGCGGCCGGGTTCATGATTGCCATGCCCATGCCGTTTGGTGTTGCCAAATGAAGCATTGTAGAATGCATTGCTTCGCGCAAGTAATTGTTCCCACGGAATGCAAAACTCAGGTTAGAAAGACCGCCAGAAATGCGGACTCCAGGCAGGTTGTCGATAATCCAGCGGCAGGCGCGTATAAAGTCGTGCGCGTAGGCGTTGTGCTCCGCCATGCCAGTTGCCACCGTCAAGACGTTGGGGTCAAAAATAATGTCGGAAGGATCGAAACCGCATTTTTCAGTAATGATCTTGTAGGCACGGGATGCGATAGCTACACGACGATCGTAATTGGTGGCCTGACCTTCTTCGTCAAAGAGCATCACGATGACAGCAGCGCCCAAGCACTTCACCGTCTTGGCATGTTCAATGAAAGCTTCTTCCCCCATCTTCAAGGAAATGGAGTTGACAATGCTCTTGCCCTGAATGCACTTCAAGCCTTCTTCAATGACTTCAAAGCGGGAACTATCCACCATGATTGGCACACGGCTAATTGCCGGGTCAGAAGCGAGCAAGTTGAGGAATGTGCGCATTTCCTGCTTTGCATCGAGCAAGCCGTCATCCATGTTCACGTCAATGACCTGGGCTCCGTCTTCCACCTGCTTTCGGGCAATGTCCAAGGCTTCGTCGTAGTTCTTTTCGTTGATGAGTCGCAGGAACTTCTTGGAGCCTGCCACGTTGCAACGTTCGCCAACAGGTACAAAGTCACTTGCATTGCAATTTTCGGCACCATTGCTAGGGCGAACCTGCTCAACAAACAAAGGTTCAAGGCCAGCAAGGCGAAGCAGCGGCGACATCTTGAAAGCAGGCATCGGTTCACGGCGCTTGTAATCTGCCGGGAGCGCGTCAAGCATCTTACGCATCGCCGCAATATGCTCCGGGGTCGTACCGCAGCAACCACCAATCATATTGACAAGGTGTTCATCCATGTACGGCTTCAGTTTCTTTACCATGTCTTCTGGCGTGTCGTCATAACCGCCAAACTGGTTCGGGAGACCTGCATTCGGGTGGCAGCTAATGTAACACGGTGCAACCTTACCCATGCGACGAAGATACGGGACCATGCCATCGGCACCAAGGCCACAGTTAAGGCCAATAGAAAGCGGCTTTGCATGCATAACGCTAGTTGCAAAAGCTTCTACAGTCTGGCCAGAAAGCGTACGACCGCTGGCATCGCTCACGGTCATGGAGAACATGATTTCAATCGGCTTCAAGTTTGCAACAGTACCAGAAGCCTCTGCGCAAGCCTTACGCTTTTCCAAGACCTTCATGCAGGCGCTTGCCGCCGCCTTTGCATTCAGCGTATCAAAAATTGTTTCGATAAGGATTGCATCCACTTCTTCTTCAACCAAAACTTGAATCTGCTCCGCATACGCATCTTCAAGTTCATCAAAGGTAATGCTACGGCTTGCTGGGTCGTTCACGTCTTCGCTCATCGAGAGCATCTTGCTTGTCGGGCCGACATCGCCAAGAATGTACACCTTGCGACCGTATTTTTCCATGGCTTCAGCTGCAGCCTGTTTTGCAATTGCGACCGAAGCACGGTTCATTTCGGCAATGCGATGTTCCTGATGGTATTCGTGCTGACTTACGCGCTGGCTCGAGAAAGTATTTGTTGTAAGGCAATCCACGCCAGCTTCCACGTAACGACGCTGAATATCCAAGATAACATCCGGGCGTTCAATGCTAAGCATGTCATTATTTGCCCCCTTAATGCCATAAGTCTGGATTACAGAACCCATGCCGCCATCAAGCAGCAACATCTTACTTTCAAAAGCTTCGCGTAAAGTCATAACAAATTCGAACCTTATCGTTTTTTTTATTCATTGGCACCTGTGCGCCTATTCATTTTCAAAGACAAAATTAGAAAAAATCAATATAATTTCAATATATATTTATGCAAATATGCTCATTTACGCATTTTTGATATTTAATCACCTATTCCTGCATTTTTCAAATATTCAAATTACTCATTCCAGCATTTTGGCAGATAAAACAGCCAAAATTTTTGTTTTTACCCGCCGAGTTTGACAAAAACAGTCACTTTTAAAGTCATTTTCACTCTCAAAGCACCTTTTTCCATTAAAACCATCCATAAAAGGTCATAAAACGCACCCATCGACAGCATTTTCTTGCATTTTGGCGGATAAAACACCCATACAAGCCCCATTTTATCCGTACTTTTTCAAAAATCCCCTTAAAAAATGGCGGATGACAGTCAAACAAAAAATCCCCACGGCATTTAACCGCGAGGATTTTTAAAGCACCTTGGCTTGATGATTACATCATGCCGCCCATGCCACCCATACCGCTCATGTCGGCTGCTGGCATTGCAGGCTTTTCTTCCTTCTTTTCTACGATCACACAGTCAGTGGTGAGGATCATGGAAGCGATGGAAGCTGCGTTCTTAAGGGCAGTCTTTGTAACCTTAGCCGGGTCAATAACGCCTGCTGCAAAGAGGTCTTCGTAAGCATCGGTCTTAGCGTTGTAGCCAAAGCCATCCTTGCCTTCCTTAACCTTGTTTGCAACAACGGAACCTTCGAGGCCAGCGTTTGTAACGATCTGGCGGAGCGGTTCTTCGATAGCACGCTTGATGATAGCAGCACCGGTCTTCTGGTCTGCATTGTCGAATGTAAGAGCGTCGATAGCGCTTGCTGCACGAACGAGAGCTACGCCACCACCGGCAACGATACCTTCTTCAACTGCAGCGCGAGTTGCATGGAGGGCGTCGTCAACGCGGTCCTTCTTTTCCTTCATTTCAACTTCAGTTGCTGCACCGACCTTGATAACGGCTACGCCGCCAGCAAGCTTTGCAAGGCGTTCCTGGAGCTTTTCACGATCGTAATCGCTGGTGGTGTCTTCGATCTGCTTCTTGATCTGGCCAACGCGAGCCTTGATTGCTGCTGCATCGCCTGCACCTTCAACGATCGTTGTGTTGTCCTTGGTGATTGTGATGGACTTTGCCTGGCCAAGAACTGTAACAGGAGCGTCTTCGAGCTTTGCACCGGTTTCTTCAGAAACGAGCATACCGCCAGTGAGGATTGCGATATCTTCGAGCATTGCCTTGCGACGGTCGCCAAAGCCTGGAGCCTTGACTGCTGCAACCTTCAAAGTGCCTCGGATCTTGTTCACAACGAGAGTTGCGAGAGCTTCGCCGTCAACATCTTCAGCGATAATGAGGAGGGACTTGCCCTGCTTTGCAACATGTTCGAGCATCGGAAGGAGGTCCTTCATGGTGCTGATCTTCTTGTCGTAAAGGAGGATCATCGGATTTTCGAGAGCTACTTCCATGCTGTCAGTGTTAGTGACAAAGTATGGGGAAAGGTAGCCGCGGTCAAACTGCATACCTTCGACAACGTCGAGGATTGTGTCTGCAGTCTTGGATTCTTCAATGGTGATAACGCCGTCGTTACCGACCTTTTCCATTGCGTTTGCAAGGAGGTCGCCGATTTCAGAATCGTTGTTAGCAGAGATTGTTGCAACCTGTGCAATGTGATCCTTACCGTTGATCTTGACAGCCATCTGGGAGATCTTGTCTACAACAGCGTTAACTGCAGCGTCGATACCGCGCTTGATATCCATCGGGTTTGCGCCTGCTGCAACGTTCTTGAGGCCTTCGCGAGTGATAGCCTGAGCAAGGATTGTAGCGGTTGTTGTACCGTCACCAGCAGCGTCGTTAGTCTTGCTTGCAACTTCCTTGGTCATCTGTGCGCCGAGGTTTTCGTATGCGTCTTCAAGTTCGATTTCCTTAGCAACGGAAACACCGTCCTTGGTGACGTTGGGAGCGCCAAATGCCTTGGCGATCATAACATTACGGCCCTTAGGACCAAGAGTAACCTTAACTGCGTTTGCGAGTTTGTCGACGCCCTTCAAAAGGGATTCACGAGCGGCAACATCAAATTTCAACTGTTTAGCCATTTTGTTTTTCCTTGTTTATTTAAAATTCCTAGATGCAAGATCCAGACGCAAGAGGCCAGAAAAGTTGTTCTAAAATATCTTTCGTCTCTCGTCTGTAGCCACGTAGTGGCGTTCTCTCGCCTAAATTAGAGCACTGCGAAGATGTCGCTTTCGCGAACGATCAAGTAGGTCTTGCCTTCAACGGAAACTTCGGTACCGCTGTACTTGCCGTACAAAACAACGTCGCCAACCTTGACTTCTGGAGCAATCAAAGCACCCTTTTCGTCGCGCTTGCCTGCGCCAAGGGCAATAACCTTACCCTGCATCGGCTTTTCTTTTGCGTTATCCGGAATGTAAAGACCGGACTGGGTTTTTGTTTCTGCTGCTGCTGGTTCAATGAGAACGCGGTCTGCAAGTGGTCTAATCATTTTATTTACCTCTGAAAATTTTGGGTTCAACCGAACCTCTTTTTGTTTTCGCACCTTAAAATAGCAAAAGCCGTGCCAATCACAAGCAATATGTAACAGATTTTGAAAGTTGTAACAAGATTCTTTATTTTTTTAGGGCGGCAGACGCTCCTTTGCGGTATAAATATGCCATTTTTAGGCATTTGGCTGTAAAATTGCAGATTTTAGCCTAAAAACGCCATATTTTCCGTTCAGCCTTGGGCACTTTTGCAAGTTCCCAAGTCCGAATGCATACGCACCGCAGTCGCTGCCGCAAGGCTCACACTCAATCCCCAAAAGAAAAGTATGTTTCCTTTTGAACAAAAACGTGCATATTGAAACAAGCTTGCCAAAACGTTTCAGTTTGAAACAAGGCAAGACTTCTTTAGTTAATTCTGCATTCTGAATTCTTAATTCTGAATTTTGTATATTTGGTGCACACGCCCGTGTATCACAATGGATAGTGTCCTCCCCTCCGAAGGGAGTTATTTCGGTTCGATTCCGAACATGGGTATAAAAAAGAAGCCGCGCTTGCGACTTCTTTTTTGCTTTCAAACTGACCTAAAAACTTAGTCACCTTCAACACAGCGAACAGAGTAGGCGTTATCCTTGTTCTGAACGAGCTGACGAACCATCTGGTCGCTCATGCGACCCATGGACCAGAGCCAAAGGGTTTCGTTCTTGCCGTTCTGTGCAGACCAGAAACCAGCATATTCGCCCATGTCTTCGTACTTGACAATAGACTTACCAATCTTTTTACGATAGCCAGAAGAGAACACGGTAAAGCCGTATTCATCAGTGCCGCCACCACCCTGCCAACCAGTCGTAGCCTTCATCTTTGCAGCAAATGCGCCGCACTTTTGAACGCCATCGTAGCAATGGGTAAGGCCTGTCAACATGTCTGTCCATTCGCGGTCTCGCGGCAAGTGCCAACCTGCAGGGCAAGCCTTGCGTGCACCGGCAAAACTATAAAGACGGCCACTGCGAGTGCAGTAGGATTCCTGGTCATCGTAGCACCAGGATTCGCCTTCAACCTTGTAGTTCACGTTCTGAGCAAACCACTTGCGACCGTCAATCTCAATAATACGGTACTGCTGGCCATCGCGTTCATCGGTAAACATGCTGGAATTATCACGAATCAAGGAACGCTTGTCCTGTTCGTCCTGGCGGAACCTGGCAAGTTCATCGCGCATAGACTTTTCTCGGTTTTCAAAAGTCCACTGCCACCAGTCCTGAGCTTCTGGGTTTGCAAACTTCATTTTCAAATTGTGAAGTGCATACAAGTCGTCACCGCAAGCAAGGTCAATACCCTTGACTTCCACAATCAAGGACTGCTTCTTGAACTTCTTTGGACGATTGAAGTAAGAAATCCAAACTTCCTTGGTCTGGTTGCAATTGCCATAGAAGCCATTGTCAATCATTTCCTTAGGAACCTTGATTTCACCGGATGCAACAAAGTCAAAGTTCGCATCCTTAACGGCGAAAGTCACCTTCTGCTTTTCGCCGTAAATTTCATACTTCATAAAGCGAATATCGCCATTGATCGGGGCGCTAGCATAGTCGCCTTCGCCTTCGGCATCAAAAATTGCATCCCAGGACTTTGGAGGGGCTGCAAACGCTGCTGCACCAAAAAGGCACAACATCAAAAAGGAAAGTTTACGCATATTATCCTTAATTCGCACTCATTATTTCTTTTGCAAAATACGTGCGGCATCCTTTGCAAAATAGGTCCATATAAAACTTGCACCAGCGCGCTTAAAAGATAGCAAGGATTCCATCATCACGGCATCCTTGTCGATCCAACCATTAAGCGCAGCTGCCATAATCATAGAATATTCACCGCTAACATGGTATGTCGAAACAGGAATTTCAAACGTCTGGGCAGTTCTGTAAACAACATCCAAATATGCAGATGCCGGCTTGACCATAACAACGTCCGCGCCTTCTTCAATATCAAGCTGCACTTCGACCATAGCTTCCTTGCTGTTTGCAGGGTCCATCTGGTAGGTCTTCTTGTCGCCTTCCTTCGGGGCGCTTGCAAGGGCATCACGGAACGGGCCATAGAATGCAGAAGCATACTTAGCGCTATAAGCCATGATGCTTACACTTTCATAACCAGCATCATCCAACGCCTCACGAATAGCCCCGATACGCCCATCCATCATGTCGGACGGGCAAACAAAGTCTGCTCCAGCTTCTGCATGGCTTACTGCCATACGGCAAAGCACTTCAACGGTTTCATCATTCAAGATTTCACCAGTTTCCGAAACAATACCGTCATGGCCATCGGAATTAAACGGGTCAAGTGCAACGTCAGTCATAATGACCAGGTCCGGGAAAGCCTTCTTAACTTCACGGACACAATGCTGGACAAGCCCATTCGGGTCATACGATGCGGTAGCCTTCTTGTCTTTCTTGGAATCGGCAATGGCAGGGAACGGTGCAATGGCAGGAATTCCAAGTGCGACAACTTCTTCAAGTTCTACAAGCAAACGGTCAACAGTCTTGCGTGTAATGCCCGGCATAGAGGGAATTACTTCTTCCTTGTTCTCCCCTTCCATGATGAATACCGGATACACAAGGTCCTTTACAGTTAGTGTAGTTTCAGAAAGCATTGCTCGTACTGCAGCCGACTTACGGTTACGACGCGGCCGTCTAATCAACGGTAAAACATATTTTGCTTCAGCCATAATTTCACCTTTTTAACATAATTCCCAATTCTGAATTCTTAATTCTGAATTTTCAAGTTAACTCACTCCGGGTACGCACAGCACCTAAACGAAATAGAAGTGTTTTTGTAGAATGCACCGACCTTTCTATAAGGCTGGGTTCCATTCAACATGAATACGACTTCAACATGGTCAGGAACATATTCAAGTTCGCCGGCAACTTCCTTAAGCCAATCTTCGCCACCCTTACGGTATTCCGCAATAGGAGCGTAGTCATAGCCGACAGTCTCTCCAGTAGCCGGGTTCTTGACCGCAAAGAACTGGAGCGTATCCCTAAAGTCCTTTTGCTTCAAGGTCTTGTAAATCGTTCGAGCCGTGTCAAGCGTCAAGCTCGTGTCTACAACGGCACCGCTTCGATAGATATACACCGTGGTATCCTTAACATAAGCCTTGCGCGTATAATACGGGAAGAACCTGTTTGTACAAAGTGCAATGGATTCCCTGTCAAGGCCATCATAGTGCCTATAGCTAGAGCCCTTCAAAAGCTCCAACGTATCTGCGGAACGCCCAAGCACCCATTCCTGGTACTGGCCAGGCAAGTCCCGCAAACCATACTTGCTAGCGCACTTGTAACTGCGCTTTTCAATATCTGCAGCCGATGCCGAATCGCCCGTTGCAACATTGCAATTCGTGTACAGGTATTCAGAAGCAGCCAAAGACTCTTCTTCGATAACCCCGTAAGATGAAGTGCCGCCAGAAAGGCAAGCAAGTTCCCAATCGCGTTCCTTGCAAAGCGTTACACTAAAGCCAGATGCAGAAACAGCCTCACACGCGGCTTTTGCCTCGGAATGCAACAGGTTCACCATAAAGGCTCCGGTAGAATCCATGTGTTCAAACTTTTCCATGCAGAACTTCGAGTCATTAGTAACTACCGGCAAATACCCATCTGGGCATTCAAGACCCGAAGTATCGGAAGCCGAAACATAGATCGTGTCGATGAGAGCCTTGGAATAATACCCCGTACTGTCTATGGAACGGACACGCAAAATCAAGGTATCGCCAGGAGACACCCAACGAATTGTATCTACGACAAAGTCTCCCAAATCAGCAAGCTTGAACGTATCGCCAGAAACCTTATACAGGTCAACATAGCGTTCATCGGAAATACCGCCAGCCTCGGTAAGCTGCACCCACTCCTTGCCATCGTAGCGGTCAACCTGGTAAGACTGAACACCGCGGAAACAGAAGAATTCGTAGCAGGAATCCGGATACGAAAGAACGGTATCCACAATTATGCCATTGTCCTGCTTGAACGGGTCTACGCTGCGGCTAAAGAAAATCCTTACGCGATTATTGGAATCGAGCTTTGCAAAACCCGGGTTCAAGGAATCTTGCCAAAAGAAAAGCTTTGTGGGCATTACCGGAGCCACGCTATCGGTCGTAATAAACATGTGGTTGTTTTCTGCCGAAACTACGGAACCAGAATAATTGCCCGAAGAATCGTAACTCGTGATGCCAATCGTATACTGGGATTCCGACTTCAGGCCACGAATGGTCAAGCGGAAACGATTCAGCGAGTCATTGTCTACAGAAAAGCCTTCGCCATCGGGAATCGCTAAACGCAAATAACGCTTATCGGTAGTCGATGTCGTATCAATCCAGACGGAATCATTTTTTGACTTAAATCTGTAATTCCTAAGGTACAGATTACCGCCGACAGAATCAACTTCGCCATTATGTTCAACAGTTACCTTGGCTTTACGAATATCTTCCTTTTCGTTCAACGCATAAACAACAATGCTATACCCGGCAATTGGCCCAGACAGGCTTTCCGGAGAATAAAAATCGGTCTGGTCCGTTGGGCGGGCCCAGTCAAAAACAGCACCATCGACAAACACGGAATCCTGCAAAGTAACAATGGCCGGAGCAAGATCATCGCCAAAATGCAGGAACACCCGCTGCAAGGCTCCCGGATCCCCATTGTCAGAATATTCAGGCCAAATGGCTACCTGCAAACTGTCATATTCCAAGAAATCCTTCACATATTCAGTAAGGTCAAGCGTATCGTAATAAGATTCCTTCTTGGAATTGTATTCAACAGTCAAAGTCGCATTTTCGCGCGCATGCTTAGACACAGAACTAACCGTATCGCCAACGACCGTGGTATCAATCCACACAAGGAACTGCGTCAGCTTTTCGGTTTCAATAGGGTAACGGAAGCGTACACGATAACATGCCTCCGTGCTAGAAGCATCTTCGCAACTACGAAGCACGTTCATTTCAAGAATTTCACGATCAAAGGCATATTCGGTTCCGCTAGAGCCATCCGAGCAGGAAAGCAAAAGGAACATCGCCAAAACCGCAAATACGCTTTTCAAAAAATTCATTCTAACCCTTAAACTGGCGCAGAAAATTCTAAGTATAAGATACAAAAAAACCGACCACTTACATGGTCGGTTTTTAGCAAACGCTTGCGAAATCGCTTAGTTTTCTACCGGATAGACAGAAACCTTCTGACGATCTGCACCGAAACGTTCGAACTTCACAACGCCATCAATGAGGGAGAACAATGTGAAATCCTTACCGAGGCCTACGTTGTTACCATTGTGGAAATGGGAACCACGCTGACGAACGATAATGTTACCAGCCTTAACTACTTCACCACCGTACTTCTTGACGCCAAGATATTTCGGGTTGGAATCGCGGCCGTTACGAACTGAGCCTTGACCTTTCTTATGTGCCATGGATTAGGCCTCCTTCGCCTTGCGGAGCGCGTTCTTCTTGACCTTAGCCGGCTTTGGAAGGCCAGCAGCGATCTTCTGCTTGCGAGTCATCGGAACGTTCTGTTCCTTTGCCTTTGCAAGAGCTGCAACGCGTGCGCGGTTACGTGTAATTGTTTGAGCATCTGCTACTGCGGATTCAGAGCCGGAGCGAATTTCCGTGACGAGCACTTCTGTATAGCCCTGACGATGACCGTTACGACGCTTGTAGCGTGTACGACGCTTCTTCTTGAAGACGATCACTGTATCACCCTTACCGTGAGCAAGAACTTCGAGCTTCACGAGAGCGTTATCAAGGACAGGGGTGCCGATTTCTACGTTAGCGCCATTGGCAACCAACAAGACGGACTTGAGCTCCACTTCAGAACCGACAGCTGCGTCGATGGAAGGAACCTTATAGGCCTTGCCAGCTTCGACTTTATACTGGAAACCACCTGTTTCAACGATAGAATACATATTATGTATATCCTTTTTTTGGTTTATAAGCTGTTGGGACCCCAAATATAGCAAAGGTTTTCAAAAAATTGTGGATATTTGGTGTATTTTTTTCAAAATTCATAAAAAAACAGCAAAATCCTGTGAATTTCGCCGTTTTTACGCCTTTATTGAATACCGGATTCCGTACCCTTTACCGGCAAGACACGGAAGCTTCCATTCTGATCTGTTATCACGGCAACGCCAGCGAGGAAGTTTAGCCACTGCTTACTCTTGTATATCTGCATATCGATAAGGCGTTCAGAAGCGTATGCGACAAGCGGCATTACAAGCAGATCATGAGTTACATAGACATTCACGCGCGGCGAAGTTTCCATAACAGAGAGTATATACTGAATGAATTCATTGCCTCTTGTTTCAAAGTCGTAGAACCAATCTGCATTTGCGCCCGTATACACCCACTTTGCAACGACCGTCGGAGTGCCGCCCTTAGACTTGGCCTTAGCTTCCAAAGAATCGGACGGAATGGCGACGAACCAGTTACCATCGAGATTTTCAAGAACAGCGACATCTACATCGCCTTCGCCACGGCCAATGGCAATGTTCTTGCAGGTGTTCGTTGTACGGACAAAACCAGAAGAAGCATAGGCAAAGGATTCATCACTAGCCATCTGTGCACCAAGATCCTTGGATTGCTGAACGCCGACTTCAGTAAGCGGAGATTCAAAGCCAAGGCCAGATTCGCGTTCTGCATGGCGAAGAACGAACGTAACCTTTTCGTTAGATCCTAGACACCTGTAGACATCGGCCACAGAAAAGAAACCATTCTCGTCAACCGCATAGCCTGTTGGACAATTATCACTAGCCGTATTTTCGGAAGATCCCGGATTAACGACGCTAGAAGAAGATTCCGCAGGAGTGGTTCCTTCATTGGAATCACTAGAACCATTAGGAGTTGTAGGCCCTTCTGCAGGATTACCCGCAATGCTGCTACTTGAATTTTCAGCATTTGACGGCGCAGATGGAGAAGAACTGGAGGAATCGCTGCCACAAGCGGCAAGGAAGAGCGAAGCGGAGCAAAGAGCAGCCGCAGAAAAAAGTTTAAATTTCATAAAATCTCTACAAAGATGTTT
>DCGZ01000092.1:43108-43245 GCA_002314675.1 Fibrobacter sp. UBA1765
GTTATCTCTGTAAAGAGAATTTAAAACAATGCAACCAACTATAAGAATCGGCAAAATACAAAGCATAAAGCCTCCACTACTTTAACAACCTCTAATTTAGATTGCAAGTATTCAAGGCACAACGCTATAGAAAAAAT
>DCGZ01000092.1:43363-43512 GCA_002314675.1 Fibrobacter sp. UBA1765
AGAATCGTATAGAGCAAATTCATTACCTTTAGACGGTCTTCATGTGGTGTTGGGTGCGCAAGTTCCTTCCAAGTAAGAACAAGCGTAAGCGCTCCATTTATAATGAGCATTACCGCACCAGGGTAATAGCCGGTTCCCCAAACAAGCAC
>DCGZ01000092.1:43538-43660 GCA_002314675.1 Fibrobacter sp. UBA1765
GTCAAGACAATGCCAAGGATTATGGCCAAGACTCCAACAAAGAGTTCAACAACTAAAAAGCGACGGAGTAGTTTTTGCATAAGATAGAGGTTGGTATTTAGGGGTTAGTGAATGTTGATTTT
>DCGZ01000092.1:43758-63150 GCA_002314675.1 Fibrobacter sp. UBA1765
TGTCGGCTGAGAGGCTTTGATAATTCAGAATTAAGAATTCAGAATGCAGAATTAGGAATTGACAACGACATGGTAAAGAACCGTTTCTGCCGACAGCCTACAGCCGACTGACTACAACATTGCCTCTAGGCGCGCTAGCGACGACCTCATACCTCAAGCACCGAAGGTGCGTACCTCATCACGATTCCTAGATTGCCGCGCTTCGCTCGCAAAGACACGATAAACGACAATCTTCTTGTTTCTGGTTATTAGTTACTAGCTTCCGTCTCCTGATTCCTGTTTTTACAAATTGTACTTGCCCATGATTGAAATTCTTGGCGTTGCACTTTTTTCAAGAGGACCATGCACCGGCCAGCTTAAGTTGATATGGTTTACCGCCCTGACAATGGACTTTGTCATGCCAAAACGCACACCAATGCCAGCCAGATACTGCAAGTCTCGCGGTTCAAATTCATGCAGTTCGTTCATGGTTTCGCCAGCGCTCACAAATGCGGTAAAGACCGGGACTACAGTTCCTATTTCTATTTCAGGGAAATAGCGCTGTTCCAAATTCGCATAGATTCTAGACTGGCCCGCAAAAATAGCAGTCGGGAGTCCGTTCATGCCTTCTACGCCTCCAAGAGTAAGTTGCTTGCCGTAAGCAGCACGCTTGTAAGAATCCATTTGCCCTTCCAAAACCGTGGAGAAGGCTTTTACCGGCTTGAACATGTATTCTATATTCACGCGTTCGTAAATATCACGTCTGGAATCTTCATCAAAATAAAAATAGGAATTCGTGCTAAAAGACAAATGGTTCTCGGAGCCGCCAAGTGCAACCGCTATTTTATAATCAAGGCGCCAATCGTTATCATTTGCTCCGAGTGCCTCAGAATTCTTTGAAATTTTCGCCTTGACTGAATACCCCCTATTCACGTCTTCTACCCACTTCACGTTCTTATAATTTATCAAGCGTTCATAACGGATTCGGGAAAGTTCCGCAGCAATACCAAAACGGGAATCCCTGAACGAAGGGATCCAATTTTCAACAGCGTCATTGCCTATTGCATAAAGTTCATCACCATCGCCATAGATAATCCTATTGACCTTGGAGTAATCATTACCGAAGTCATGATAATCATAGGAACCAGTTATATAAATTTTATAGGTTGATGAGCCAAAGCTGCGGCCAAGGCGAATACTTAGGGAGTCTTCCCTAAAGCGTTTGAGTGTCATAACCTTCAAGGCCTTTTTGCCGTTGTTCAATTCAATGCTTTTACCAAGCAAAGTGTCTTTTGCATCTTCGACAGTTTTAGCACAGCCACCCGCCACCAAATCGCAATTGGAATCGACTTTTACGTAATTCGCTGCATCAATTTTTTCAGAGCCATAAGGACGCTTTCCGCTTGCATAAAAAGAAACGTCGGATTCAGAGCTCAAGCCCTCGATGGTATACGCAAACTGATTTTTTGTGCGAGTAAGATAAGGCAAGTTCATTTGACCAAAAGCCAAGTGACCATCTGTATTATAACTGTACAAAGCCTTCAGGTGGTTGTGCCTAAACAAGAAATTTGAATTTTCATAAAGGGCCTGGAACATATCCCTGAATTCATCATGGGAATAGTACACGCCAACAGTCTGACCGAAGCCTAAAAAGTTATTTTCTTGAAGACCGATCCCATAGTACCATTCATCGCTTGGATGTTCCAGGGAAAGCGGTACTGTAAGAGTCCAGTTATCACTTGTTCGTGTTTTCAAGACATTCTTGCCATCACGGACCTCGCGTTCAATATGCGCATCCGAAATGTACCGCTGTTCTCGCAGGTAACGCTCCGATTCTATAAGTTGATAAAGGCTTACGGTATCGCCTGGTTCAAAAAGCAAAAGTTTGCGAACCACAGCTTCGTGCGTTTCTATATGTATTACATTTAAAATGCTGTAAAGCGTGCTATCTAAATAAGTATGCGCCTTGGAATCGTCAAAGGCATCCCCAACTTCTACTTCAACTTTATCGACGACAAAAGTCTGAAGCGAATCCTGCGAAATTTCTTCGGCAAAAGCAACGCCCAACAAGAGTGTAAATAAAAAAGCAATTCGTTTTAAAATCACATTGCAAATGTAGTTATTTTAGGCGAAAGACCGCTTCGCTGGTAGACGAAAGACGAAAGAATTTCTTGTATCTTGCATCTGGCTCTTGCATCTTTTATTGTCGGCTGTAGCTGACGTCTGTCGACTGAGAGGATTTGATAATTAAGAATTAAGAATTATGAATTATGAATTTTCATTCTGTCGTCATCCTCGACTTAATCGAGGATCTCTACATGCTAGAGATTCTCGGTCGGTGCCGGGAATGACGTGGAAAGTTACAGTTTCAGTCAACAGCCTACAGCCGACTTGACTGCTGGCTCCCGATTCCTGACCCTCGACTCCTATATTCTTGTTTCTGGTTTCTAAAAATTGCTAACTTTACGACTGATGACAGTAGAACGCAAAAAGAACCCCGATTCCCGCTTTACACGTATTAGGCGTGTTTACGTCAACCGTATGTTCCCTGTTCGCCAAGACGCCATCAAGGTTGGCATTTCTGTAGCTGCCGGCGTCTTTATTGGCATTTGGCCGACTATCGGCGTAGCCATTATTTTGACAGTAGCATTTTGCGCTGCATTCAAGCTTCCCAAAATTCCAGGTGTCATTTCTTCGTTTGTAGCAAACCCGTTAACGCAATTCGGATTTTTCTACCCATCGGGCTACATGCTTGGTTGTGCCATCGTAAAGCCAGAAAAAATCGACTTTGACTTTTTGGAGCGCTTCAAGGACCTTTCATGGAATAACCTGACAACCGTTCTAGGCGACCTTTGGACAAACGCCGCAGGTCACTTGCTAGCCTTCATGATAGGCATTACCATTATAGCAGCCATTGGCGGTTTTATCTTTTTCTGGATTGGCTACGGCGTTGTAACATACCGTCAAAAAAGACATTTAGAAACAAAGAACAAGTTTATCAAAAACCTTATGCAAGAAGACTCTGAGATTTTAAGTGAAACACGCAAAATGCAGGCTCTTGCTGAACAAAAAAAGGAAAACTAGCGATATGATGAAGATCTATCCGTTCAAGGCTCTCCGTCCGGTCAACCCGGCAGAAGCCGGCGCAATCTCTGCGCTCCCATACGACGTGATGAACCGCGCCGAAGCAAAGGAAATGGCCAAGGGCCTTCCGCACTCCTACCTGCGCGTAACACGCTCCGAGCTCGAAATGCCGGATTCCGTTGACGCATACGATCCAAGTGTTTATGCACATGCTCGCGAAAACCTCGACAAGATGATTGCCGACGGCGTAATCGCATACGAAAAGAAGGATTGCTTCTACGTATATCGCCAGACCATGGAAGGTCGCGAACAGTACGGTCTCGTTGCTTGCGTTCGTGCAGAAGACTATTTCAACGGCACGATCAAGAAGCACGAACTTACCCGCGCAGACAAGGAAGAAGATAGACTTCGCCATGTTCTTACCACAAATGCAAATACCGGTCCGGTGTTCCTTACCTATCGCGACCAGGGTCAGTTCGACCTGTTCGGCAAGGTACGTGAACGCAAGCCGCTTTATGACTTCGTTTCTGAAGGCGACGGCTTTGGCCACACCGTTTGGCTCATTGACGATGACGCAGAAATCGAAGCAATTCGTGCATCCTTCGAAACAGTTCCTGTAACTTACATTGCTGACGGCCACCATCGCAGCGCCGCTGGCGCTCGCGCAGCAAAGGCTCGCGAAGAAGCAGACAAGAACTTCAAGGGCGAAGAAGAATACACTCGTTACCTCGCAATTCTCTTCCCGAGCACACAGCTCAAGATCCTTGACTACAACCGCGTTCTCAAGAACTTGAACGGCCGCACTCCAGCAGAACTCATGGCAGAACTTGAAAAGGTATTCACCATTGAAAAGCTCGACAGCATGCAGCGCCCGGCAAAGCAGAACCAGGTAAACCTTTACATTGAAAAAACTTGGTACGCTTGCACATTCCGTCCGGAACTCTTGAAGGACCTCGGCCCAGTCGATAGCCTTGACGTAGCACTTCTCCAGAAGAATGTTCTCGGCCCGCTCTTCAACGTTGACGACCCGCGCACATCCAAGCAGATCGACTTCGTTGGCGGCATCCGCGGTCTTGGCGAACTTGTAAAGCGCGTTGACTCCGGCGAATGCGCATGTGCATTTGCAATGTACCCGACAACTCTTGACCAGCTCATGGCAATTGCAGACGCTGGCGAAATAATGCCACCGAAGAGCACATGGTTTGAACCAAAGCTCCGCGACGGCTTGCTCGTACATACGCTTGACAAGGTTTAAGTTCAATCTAGAACTTTGGATAAAAAAAGGTCTCCGTTGTGGAGACCTTTTTTTGCATAGAACAACTTCCTAGAAGTTATAGTTCACTGTCATCGACCCAAAGAAATCCTTATACTCATCGGACCTTGAATCAGGACGGTAGTTGTAGGAAGCACCCAAAGTATAGTCACCGGTCAACTTCTTTGTATAATGAACTCGGAGTGTTCCAGAACCATTGACATCAGCTTCCATTTCACTCTTGCCATCTTTATGACGGCGAATGAATTCCTGACGGGCTTCGGCATTGATCGAGAGATCCATAAAATTCTCTACAAGAGGAATATCAATTGCTTCGCTTACAGTCCATTCAAATTCCTTCATATTGTCACGATTGTACATCTTATAACGAGGTGTAAAGGCAAGTACATTATGGAATAACGGAAGCTCCGAAGCAAAGGAAATCGGATAACGCTGTTCAAAATAATCAGAGCCATGGAAATAGTAGCCAAGATATCCATAGGTTCTATTGCTAAAGTCAAAGCGATCAAGCAAGGAATCGTTTTCAAATTCGGAAAGATCCGTACGGTAAATCCATACGCCACCGATTTTCAACGTATTCTTGTAGAACTTGAATGCAAGCTCAGCATCAAAGATATGCTTCAAGAGCTTTTCTTCAAAGCCTGCGGCCAAGTATTCACGATCGGACAAGTCATAATATTGCAAGAACCTGTCGGCATCTACATGGAGCGTGTCATTTTCACGGACTACATCGTAGGTTTGCGCTTTGGAAGATTGCGGTTTAAACCACGGGTCATCAAACACGCCTGAAGTTGCGTTATAATCTGCATAAAGCCTTGTACCACGATTACGCTGACGGTAGTCAGCCTTGTACTTGAGAGTAAATTCAACATTGTTGAACTTCAATACGTTCTTGATGTTTCCATTATGGATATACAGGGCTCGAGTATCATCCTGTTCATGAGCCTTTTTCCAATCACTAGATGCATCACTAAATAAACCGAGAGTTGTACCTTCGCTTAGACCAAATACATTGTACTTGTTTTCGGTACTTGCGTTTTCAATGTTCAAGTCATAGCCTAAGTTAAAGCGCCAGTTTCTTGAAATACGCTGATCCAAGGAAACGCCCATTTCACGGTAGTTATTCAGCTGATCCGGAGAACCCGCACTATAATATTTACCACCGACATATTTTACATGGGCACTGATTACGCTACTACCAATGCCCCAACGAAGGCCGGCCATAACGGCAAAGTTCTGGCCATCCCAATCAGAAACACTCTGCTGGTCGTCTTCTTCAGACGCGAACTTGCGTTCCACCCTCTTTGCTTCTGCAATAAGGATCTTCAACTGTTCACGCATTTCAGAAAGGGTCATCATGGTGTTATCGCCAAAGATTGTTTCAAGCTCTTCACGACGCAGTGAAGATATCAGCGCCTCGTTCTTCATGAGGTTGCGAAGAAGGGCGAAGTTCGACATCATGACACCAGCCTTGCTAAATACCTGGTTGATGGCTCGCTGCTTCCAAACATCGCTTGTATCGGCGGCACCAAGAGCAACCTGGCCGTTCAATTCAATATCGCCTGGCCAGAACAACCAGTTACCTTCTGCAAAGAAAGTCTTTGAAGAAATGTTCGGGTCCACCGTATTTCTGTCCATGGACATACCGTCACGGAACCACGGGTCATCCTGGTAATTCTTGCTCCCGATAAAGCCAAGAGCGCCATTAAAGCGACGGTGCATATTCCATGTAAGCTTGCCGCCAAGAAGAATTTCCTGAGACTCGCCCTCACCATCTTCAATGCGATCCTTATAGACATCTGGATTTTTGTCGCCGACTAGCTTTGGCCTATTGGTTTCGCCACCAAACAACGAAAGTTCAAACAGAGCTCTTTCTCCAGGTTGCTGGAACAAATTCAAGCTATAGTCCAAGCCAAATATATCGACACCGTTCAGATATATCGCACCTGCGCTCAGGTACGAATCACCAAGAGAAATCTTCTGGTAAGCATCGGTATAAGTCAAGTTCAAATTACGGACATTCCAATAATTCCATTGGTTGCTTCGAATTTCTGTAGAGAATTCAAGAGTCGTGCCTTCTGGAGATTGAAGCGTCAAATATGTGTTGTAGGCGCTAAACGGCCCAGGGGTCTGGAAATAGTTATTGTAACGTTCGCCATAGTGCACCGTATCACTGCCAAGAATATAGTCTTCTGACGAACGGTTGTGACGAGTACGCACAAGGTGGTAACCAACCGCAGAACTTACATTACCGGAGAGTTTCCAGGAATTGTTCTTTGAAGCAATTGCATTGGATTCCGCAGTCTTATACTTTTCTGCATATTTGTTATAAGGTTCATTAGGAAGAGTCTTAGACAATTCTAGAGCACCAGAAGCAACATCTTCGGTATTGTTATTTGCAAGCACCTTCAAATCATCAGATGGAATATCGGTCGCGATAATGCCGACCTTGTTTTCTTCAATACTTGAATTACGGGCTTCCACAGTATTTGCGCCCATGTTCAAGAAGCCGTATTCGTTCTTTGCAAGGTTTACATTCGAAAGGCTTACTGAAGAAGCAGCAAGAGCAGCCACGCCTACATTGTTTTCCTTGAATGATGAATTTTCAATAGAGACAATGCCATATTTACTTGCAACAACGGCAGCGCCGCTAGACTTGGCTACAGAAACATTCTGCAAGTTGACGTCAGAGGAGCGGGCGTAAACGCCTGTGCCGACATTTTCAAAGCCTACAAATTCAAGGTCGGCACCGGCGTTTTCCACCGCGATGCCGATTTCGGCATCGCGGATTTGAACGTAGTTCAAATTAGCCCGCTCATGCCCAGTGAAAGATATACCGTTCCAAGCTTCGCCCTGTACAGCACTAGCAAATTGCACAGGCTTATTTTCAGAACCAGTAACAGCAAAGGCTCCGCCACGGATATCGATGCCTGTACCAGGCATAAAGTAAAGCACGACACCGGCATCAATTACCCAAGCCTTGCCTTCTGAAACGACCAAGGTACCTGTTACAAGGTATGGAGAATTTTCTGCAGTAAGGAATCCAGAAACCTCACCCTGAATTGCAAAGCCCTTCGCAATTTTTGCAGCATTTGCAGTCGCAACGCTATCGGCATAGGCTATGCTATCAGCACGAGCAATGCTGTCAGCCTTTTGCCTTGCTATTTCAAGAGCTATCGCCCGGGCGACACTGTCCGCGGCAATGCTGTCTGCACGGGCGACGCTATCTACAGTCGCTATGGAATCTACTATAGCGACATTCTCGTTAGCAAGGGAATCTTTTGCTACTGTAGAATCAGCGCTTGCCACCTGCTCTACAGGTTCGGCTGCAGGTACAGCATTTTCTGTTGGAGCAACGCTATCTACAGGTACGGTATTTTCAGTCGAGGACACGCTATCAACGGGTGCGACAACTTCATTTTGAGCGACTGCGAAAGAGGTTAAAAAAAGAGCAGAAGCTAGTGGAATTAAATACTTAGATCGCATTAGTTAACCTCGTAAACCCTTGTTGCATGTTCTGTGCGACCGCCCTTGTACTTGACAAACACGTCAAACACGTTTTTCTTGCCGCGTATAAGTTCCACAGTCAAGCTGTAATCTAACGATTGAACCTGCTCTAAAACCTCGTGCAAAATCACACTGCCATTTTGCTTGACAATAACACTATATACATCGCGCACATCGTCTAGCTTGACCTTAAAGCGCAGTTCCCTTTGAATTGGAACATTCCTCTTTGGCGGTCCTGGCGGGAACCACACTGATTCTTCCTGCTGATTACCGCCAACAAACTCAATCTTAAAAGCCTTGTCCGGGTAGCAACCAAGGGTTGCAGAAGCCGTGGCCGTATTTTGAGCCTTGTCCACTACAGTAAAATCATACTCATGGACACCCTTTTTCAAAGGAACTGTTACAGACGTGTTGGCTGTAAAAATCTTGGAGGCTCCTTCAACATTGTCTACCGAAGGTGTAAATATGCCGACATCATCTGCCAGGTTATTGATATTTACGATGGCATTACAGTACAGGGAGTCATAACTTGCGATGTTAACCTTTGCAGCCTTCAAGTTCACACCCTGGCAACTCTTATTCACAGAAATCGGAATCTGCTTGTAATCCTTGCGTCCATCGGCTTCAAATTCCATGGTAACAGACTTCAAGGTCCACAAGCCGTTCTGGTCCGTAACAGGGAGGCTCTGCTTGAACGGATGAACCTTGCCATCAGGAACAAGCACCAGATTCTGCGAACGGTAGGAACTGCCGACAACCAGGTAAAGCGAGGCAGAAGAGTCCTGTGTCTGGTATGTACCGTCAATTCTTAAACCTTCATCACAGACTTCAACAGGAATCGACGACTGTACATTAAAGTTACTCCTGATTTTTTCTGCTTCAGGCTTGTAATATGTATACACTTCGCCGCACTGGAAATCGAACCTTGTTTCGCTGCATGAAAGCTTGAAATGCTTTTCGCCAATTGCAGTCGGATCAATTTCAATTTTTGCAACAAAGATACCGTCGCGTTCAAAGACAATCGGTTCGCCATAAAGCTTTACGTTCGCTTCGGCCGGACACTTGCCCTTGATTACAATCACATTGGAGCGAACAGTATCGGGCATCGATTCCATAACGCACTTTACCTTTTCTTGAGCAAGGCTAACCTTAGCCTGGAATGTCGAGTCGTCATGTGAAATTTTTTGCTTGAGTTCATCGAGTGTATATGTGGAATCAGACAAAAGGTAGGCAAGGCGCTTATGGAATGTCAGATCGCCCGCAGACTTCACATTCATTACCACAAGTTCACCATCTTTCACAAAAGCAATCTGACCTCCACGGATATACGCACTTTGCCCATCAAATGTCGAAATGTCAAGCGCTCCGTTTACAAGGCCAGCCAAAAAGACGTTACCGCCATCCAAGGAACCTTCGGTACCACGAATGGTAGCCGTAGCAACACCAGTCTTGAACTTGAATTCGGAGTTTTTCCCCTGTTTTTGAGTAGAAAATGCAAGTCTACCGGTATTAACATCGATTGCAGTCTTAAAAGACCCATCGGCCTCGAAAAGTTCCGACATTCCTATTTCAGAAAGTTCGGCAATGGTAATCATACTACCATCAGGCAAGCCAAGAATAGCTTCGGATTCGACACCGGTGCGGTATAAATCTCCATAATAAACTTTGGCACCCTGCTTTACAGGCTTCCATTCCTTCTTCTTTTCGCCCATGCTTTTAACATCGCCAATAACAGAACGAACTTTACCAGTAACGGTAGCTGCAAATGTAGCTGTCATTCCAAAGGCAATCGCCAGGAAGCACCTAAATAAACATTCGCCGAATTTCATTTAAACCTCAAGAAAATGGTATTTGCAACAAAAATAGTGTTTTTTAGACTATGAAATTTAAACAATCCATTACAAATGCCCATTTTCGCACATAAAACTTGCGTAATGCTTACTTTGTTGGAATTATACACCGCTTATCAGGCCAAGATGGTACTAATTCGTATTTTTTTCTCATTTAGTACTATAAAGAACCCATTTAGGCTTTAAAACAATAGTACCAAGCTCCCCCCTTATTGCCATTTAGTACCATGCAAAAATAAATTTTAGAGAAATTTCAAACTATTTCAGGCAGTTTTTGCATTAATTTGTACAAAATCATAGTACTAATACCCCAATTTACCCAATTTAGTACCACCAAAGCCTCATTTTAGGACTAAATCAATTACAATTTCTATTTTTGGGCGCGTATGAAAGTAAAACAAAAGCACATTAGAAACTTTAGTATCATCGCCCACATCGACCATGGTAAATCGACTCTTGCCGACCGCATGATTGAACTTACCAAAACCGTGGCCAGCAACGAAATGACAAACCAGCTCCTGGACGACATGGACCTGGAACGCGAACGTGGCATTACTATCAAGGCTCACGCCATTCGCATGGTGTACACTCGTCCAGATGGCGAATACATCTTGAACATGATCGATACCCCGGGGCATGTGGACTTTACGTACGAAGTGAGCCGTTCCCTCGCCGCTTGCGAAGGCGCAATTCTCGTTGTGGATGCAAGCCAGGGCATCGAAGCCCAGACGCTTTCGAACCTTTACCTTGCCATCGAAAACAACCTGGAAGTTATTCCAGTTCTCAACAAGGTGGACTTGCCGGGCGCAGACCCTGATTACGTTGCAAAGCAGGTTGGCGATTTAATCGGTTACGATCCAGAAAAGATTCCTCGCATTTCGGCAAAGACCGGCATGAACGTGGAACAGGTTCTCGATAAAATTGTTGATGAAATTCCTGCTCCAGAAGCTGAAGAACCTGCCCCGCTCCAGGCACTCATTTTTGACTCCGTTTACGATTCCTACCGTGGCGTGATCAACTACATTCGAATTGTCCAGGGTTCAATTCGCGCTGGCATGAAGATTCGCATGATGAAAACCGGTGCCGAATACATGGTAACTGAAGTCGGTACATTCAGCATGCGTCGCGATCCTAGGGCAGAACTTACAGCAGGCATGGTAGGCTATGTTCTTGCAAACGTCAAGACCATTAGCGACGTGAAGATTGGCGACACTATTACCGATACCGCAAACCCGGTAGACGAACCGCTCCCTGGCTACAAAGATATTTTGCCAATGATCTATTCCGGCATCTACCCAGTAGACCCGGAAGATTACAAAAACTTGCGCGAAGCCCTTGAAAAGCTTAAGTTGAACGACTCCGCAATTTCTTGGGAACCAGAAACTTCCGACGCGCTCGGCTTTGGTTTCCGTTCTGGGTTCCTTGGCCTTTTGCACATGGAAATCGTGCAGGAACGACTTGACCGAGAATTCAACGTAAATATCATTACCACAGCCCCGAACGTGGAATACCACGTATACATGAGCGATGGCACAATGGTAAAAATTGAAAGCCCGAGCAAGCTCCCGGATGCAAGCCGCTACGACCATATCGAAGAACCGTACGTTAAGGCACAAATCTTTACTCCGAAGGAATTCGTCGGCGTGATGATGAAGCTTTGCGAAGAAAAGCGCGGTGAATTCAAGGACATGGAATACCTCGATGAACAGAAGGTTATCCTGAAGTACGAGCTCCCGCTTGCAGAAATCATGTTCGACTTCTACGACCGTCTAAAGTCCTTAAGCCGCGGTTACGCAGGTCTTGACTACGCACCGTCTGAATACCGCAAGAACAACCTTATCAAGCTTGACATTCTCTTGAATGGCGACCCGGTGGACGCATTCTCCGTGATTATCCATCGTGACAAGGCAACAACGTACGCGGCAGACATTTGTTCAAGGCTCAAGGACCTTATTCCTCGTCAGCAATTTGACGTTGCAATTCAAGGCGCCATCGGTGGAAAGATCATTAGCCGAAGCACGGTGAAGGCAGTGCGCAAGGACGTACTTGCAAAGTGCTATGGTGGTGACATTACCCGTAAGCGCAAGCTCCTTGAAAAGCAGAAGGAAGGTAAGAAGCGCATGAAGAGCATCGGTTCTGTTGAAGTGCCACAGAAGGCATTCCTTGCCGTGCTCTCGCTCGGCGATACTGGCGAAGGAGAGGGGTAATTTTTAATTAAGAATAGGTGATGGTTTTTGATTGCTTGTTATTCATTGTGCTAGATTGCTTCGCTTCGCTCGCAATGACGAAAGTGGCTACGCGAATGCGATCCGGCACACCTTACAACGCATCATACCAGGCATACTTACAAAGCGGCATTCCCGGCTCCGACCGGGAATCCCGTACAGTTGCCTTTTTAAACTTTTCTAGTTTCTAGCTTCTTGTATCTGGTTTCTATAAAATGAAAAATCCACAAAACGAAATTCGAAAACTTTTGCACCGCGCTTCCCCCGTGCGAATCGCAACAGCTTTCATTTTCGTCTTTGCAATGATCCCCGCTTCCATAGCGCTCCGCTACTACGCCGTAGAAACAATACTGCTCGATGACGCGGCTCTAGCCCCAAGCATCGCCCCAGGCTCGTGGTCGCTATTTTGCAAATTGCCTAACTGCAAAAGCAATATGCGAACAGGCGACTTCGTTTTGTTCAAGCTACACGACGGAAGCCAGGTTGTAAGGCAAATCATTGCAAAGTCCGGAGACCAGGTAAAGTTTACAGCGGCTGGATTTGTTTCGGTAAACGGCAACACGCCTTTTCAAATCGAAAACGAAAACATAATCATCGCAGACCGCGAATTCAGCATTCCAAAACCAGGCGAAACACTTGTACTGGACTCGCTTACCGATATTGAATTCGATTACGCCCTGAACTACCTAAAGGCAAAAAACATTCCATTTGCAACAGACGCAAAGCCATACCTTGGCGAAGAAGAATTGCCAATGGATGTAGCCGGCAACACGCGCATCGGGAGCAGGCCCACAAGCATTCGAGAAATTCACGGGCTTCCCTGGCAGGAACTCTACTTGATATCGCACCAGATTCGTCGCAACATGCGTTCTACGCAAAACGTTTACTTCAAGCGAGAAGCATTCCATGTTGAAGAATACGAAGTCAAGGTAGAGACCAAGCATAAAAAAGACTCTACGGAACTCCCTGCAAGTACCGATACGGTTTCGGCAGATTCAACGATAGTTGACACAACGCTTTTCGACTTGCCAACCGACACAAAAGACACCCTTGCGCAAAAAGATTCCGTAGAAAAAGAAATTACCGAAGCTCAAACAAACGAGCCAGAAGAAACCGAGACAACGCTCAAAAAAGAAAAGCGCATTGGAGAACGTATCGACACAATCCAAATCGAGGATGAAGTTTTCTACGTGCTAGCGCCACATGCAGATCATGCAGCAGACTCCCGTGAGCTCGGCTACATTCCCAAAAGTCAAATCATTGGCAAGCTACTATTCAAGTTCGACCTAGCAAAAATCAAGGCCCTGTTCAAGTAACTATTCTTCAAGCTTTACCTTGTAAATTATCGGCCAAAGCTTTCCAGTAAGCCACAAAAATTTTCCGTCATAGGCAATACCGTTCAAGACTTCGGCATCTAAAGATTTTGCACGGACCTTCTCAGCGACTTCAGACAAATCCATATAGCGTTCCACATTGCCCTTTGAATTTTTCAAGTCAATCACGGCAATGGAATCATGCCTCCAGATGTTTGCATAAAGCTTATCGCCAACTACTTCAAGCTCATTCAAGTTCCTAACAGGCCTTATGCCATCCTTAACTTTAAAGCTCCCGACAATTTGAAAATCCTCCGGGCGCACCCTGAAGATTTCGTCGGAACCATCGCTAAGCAGCAATTCGCCTTTATAAAATGTTAGGCCCCAGCCTTCGGTCGGTATCGTGAATTCGCCCTTTATCCGCATTGTACGCTTATCAATTTTCCAGACCTTCCTAGACTTCCAGGTAAGCCAAAAAATATCGTTGCCGAGCGCCTGCGAACCCTCGCCAAAATAACGGTCCTCAATGCACAGGGAATCCGTCACATTGACATTTGCATCATATTTATACAGGCACGACTTGCCATAGCGCCCAGTAGTTTCTAGCAGTTTGCCATCGTCAAAAGACAGCCCCTGCGTAAAATGATCGGAACTATGCGAAACGGAATCAACGACTGTAAAAGCCTGCAGCGCAGCAGCGGCAAAAAGGGCTGTAAAAATCATACGCAGAATGTAGAAAAGCTATCTTTTAGGCATGGGCGCAATTCGTAAAATAGCAAAGGTAAAGCTGATAATCGGCGTACTTTCAAAAGACGAGAAATCCTTCCAGGACATTCGCGAAACTCTCCGCAATGAATTTGGCGAAGAAGAACTTGTACTAGAGCCATTTGACTTCAAGTTCACAAACTACTACATCGAAGAAATCGGCAATGCGCCAAAGCGTGCGTTCCTTAGCTACGAAACGTTAATTGACCGCGAAAAAATTCCAGACATAAAGCTTTGGACAAACGACCTTGAACTAAAAATTGCTGAAGAAAACAAAACTCCGGGGTTACGACCTGTAAACCTGGACCCTGGCTACATGACCATGGGGCAATTCTTTTTAGCAACAACCAAGGACCAGCGCCAACGCGTTTATGTGCGTGACGGCATATTCGTAGAGCCCACACTCTATTTCCAGGACGGCCACTTTCACCATTTTGACTGGACCTACCGCGATTACCAAAGCGAAACATACATCAAGTACCTAGAAGAAGTCCGCAAAAAACTAGCCTACCAGAATGCAACCGGAAAGCCATACCGCCTGCGTGCCGAAGTTCAAAAAGAAAACGAGGCAAGGCGCAAAGCCAAGCAAAAATAGAATGACGCTTTTCGCAAGCAAAAAAAATGTTGCTTTAAAAATTTAAAAGTTTATTTTAAGGAATACGCAACGCTGTTTATCGAGCCCTGGAGGTCAAATATGAAAGCCGGAATTTGTACAATTATTTTGCTTCTTATTTCTAACATTTTCATGACTTTTGCATGGTATGGCAACCTGAAACTCAAGGAACTAAACATCAGCACCAACTGGCCTCTTTACCTTGTGATTTTGCTTTCTTGGGGCATCGCGCTCCTAGAATACGTCTTCATGATTCCGGCAAACAACATCGGTTCGCGCATCAACGGCGGCCCGTTCAGCCTTATGCAGTTAAAGATCATCCAGGAAGCTATTTCCTTGACGGTCTTCACGGTTATCGCGGTCACCTGCTTTCACACAGAAACCTTGCAGTGGAACCACATCGTGGCTTTCCTATGCATCATTGCAGCGGTGTTCTTCGCATTCCTAAAGTAAATTTTTAGGGTGCTGCCCCTCTCTTACGAGAAGGGGCCCGAGCTTTGGCGCTATAAAAGGCATAGAAAAATAGTCCTAACCCATCCGGGCTCAAATCTCTAGCACAAAAAAAACTCTCGGGCCTACACCCGAGAGTTTTTCTATCCAAAGACCAAAGAATTAGTTTTCTTCAATTTCCGGAGCGGTCTTGACCACACTGCGGCGGCCATAGCGAACTTTTTCTGGAGCAACAGCTGCTGCAGCTTCTACAACTGCCGGAGCTGGTGCAACTGGAGCCTCTGCGGCAGCCGGTACAGCAGGAACAGCTTCTGGTGCGATGCGCGGTGGCAACGGACGGCGAGCTGGTTCCTGTGCTGGAGCTGCAGGCTTTTCTGCAACTGGAGCCTTTTCGGCTGGAGCTACTGCAGGCATTGCTGCTGTAGCAGGAGTTGCCGGCTTTTCAGCAGCCTGAGCGCTAACCGGAGTTTCGCGACGGCGCTGTTCATTACGATTATTGCGACGATCATTGTTACGGTCACGGCGCTGACCATTGTTCTGGGCTTCGCGAGAAGCATCCTTAGCTGCAGCCGGGCGCTGTTCCTTTTGCTGGCGATTGTCCTTCTGCTGACGTTCTCCGCGAGCAGCCATTTCCTGAGCGTTCACCTGGTGACGAGCTGCAGCTGGCTTAAGATTAAGTTCGGAGGACTTCTTGACGATCGGTGTGCGAAGCATCATCATGAGCTTGCTAACCTTAGAAAGAACAACTGCAGAAAGCACGAGGGAAACAAGTGCGACTACAAGTGTTACAACGTTTAGTGTTACCATTAGGGACCTCTTATAGGGTTACCGAATAAGGCCGGTAAAGAACCAAAATTCGGGTGATTGCAAATTAATCAGCATCAAATTGCCGCAAATTTAAAGCTATTACACACTCTGAACCAGTCCTAGGGAAAGGGCCAGGAGCCCAAGTCAATAGAAATGTTCAATGCGATTCAAGCTGGCGGCGAGTCGCCTCTTGTGGGCGAAGGGTTCCGCGACTTTGCAACGGAACAGGGCAATCACGAGCGCAAATTTAGAAAAATTTATTACTAGTTGTACACAAAATAACCACAAAAACAAACTTTACAATGAAAAATACAATTTGTGCAGTAAACATATTGACATTTGAACAAAAAAGCACTATATTAATAAATAACTTAAATCAGGACAAATCCGATAAAAAAAACGGAGGCACCATGGATACCGAAAAGGAAATTACCGAGAAAAAGGAACGTGCACCACGTGCCCTTACAGCTCGCCAAGAAGAAATTTACGACTACATCAAGGTTCAAACCAAGCAGTTCAACCGCCCACCTACAGTGCGCGAAATTGCAAACCACTTCAATATCACCTCTACAAACGGCGTTCGTTCCATCTTGGCGGCCCTCATCAAGAAGGGTTACATTAACCGTTCGCCACGCACCAGTCGCGGCCTTGAAATCGTGCACAACGAAGCTGCCGAGGCAGAAAACGAAAACTCCATATCAATCCCGGTCATCGGCCGTGTTGCCGCTGGCCAGCCAATTCTTGCAGTACAAAACCTTGAAGGTACTGTAACCGTTGACCGCGACTTCATTGCAAGCCGCAAGGACGTCTTTGCACTTAGAGTCAAGGGCGACTCCATGATCAACGCGGGCATTTTTGACGGCGACCTTGTTTTTGCACATTGCCAAACCACAGCAGACCGTGGCGAAATCGTAATTGCCCAGGTCGACAATGAAGCTACAGTCAAGTACTTCCACCCGCGCGACGAATGGATCGAACTCCACGCAGCAAACCCGAAGTACAACCCGATCATCGTTCGCCCAGACCGCGAATTTTCCATTGCGGGCAAAGTTATCGGCGTAATGAGAAAGATCAACTAACAGGGCTTCACATTTCGCCTTTGATCCAGTTCCAAGGAATTACTTTGGAGCTGGATTTTTTATATTAAGAAAAAATAGATTCCTTTAACGCCATAGAATTAGCCAAGGTTCTAGAACGCGCATACGAAAGCAACATCATAGAATTTCCGTCAAACACTTCGTATTCTGTCAATGTCAATGGACAGCGGGTCGATGCTGGCAAATCCGTTGCTGTTTTTGTAACCAAGGGCGGAATCAATTTTTACCGTGGTAGCGGCGATGTGCTAGTAAACGGCAACAATCCTATCGCCGCATACCTTCCTGCAAATTACAGGTAACGGACGAGCATTCGCATTCCTTTTAATAAAGCTTCATTCATAGGCACAAAACTTGAATATGTTGAACAGGCGGTAAAGAGCCTAGCAATCACCTGTTATATTTCTTTCTTGCACGATTTTCTCAATTTCGTCAATCGTTTCTGCACATCCGACAAGACTTTCATCTTCACGGATTGATGAAAAACCTAGAAGAACTTTCTTTCTCAAATCCGAATACAAATTCAGAATCACGGACTGTCTTAATTTCAGTTGTTCCGCCAGGAGAACGAGATCAGCCTTTCTGATTTTATCAATCTCATAATGGCTTCCAATTTTCATGGAAACCTTTCTTGTTAGAGTCGGATACAAAAGCGTACAGACGGCATCGTAAATCGGAGATAGCTTCAAGACATCGTCATCATAGAGTAAAGAATAATTTTTCCCGTGAGCGTCGCAGTTGCCAATAACGAGATTAAACAGGACGTACTGAATAAATGCCCGTGCGTCCAAAAGTGGAACTGAAGTTCTTCGACTAATCAGCTGAAAAATATCCGCAATGCCCGGACCACCATCATTCTGGTATTTTCGATCGCTAAGAATTCCCAACGCCTGGCACATATCCTCCTGATGTAAACGAACAACAGAATCACCTCTTTTGATTCTATCATAGCGCTCCACCATCATGAACGTTTCATCTTGTATTTTCTTCAAAGCCACATCAGGCACGCTTAGACCAGAATATTTTGCAAGCTTCATGCACACATATTCGTTTTCCGCAAGCGACGACAATTCTCCCTTGCCCGTTGGTTTGATGATATGTGTCGATGGAGCACCATTCTTTGGAAAATGAAATTTTCCATCAAAAAACGCCAGAGGCAACTTTTCCTGGGCGCCAGCCAAAGAAAGCCTCAGCTCTTCATTAGCCTTCAGCAAAGGCCTCGTTTCAGCGTTTTTTATATAGCCAAGTAAGACATCTTCTGATAGTTCCTCGTAATTGTCAGAATCCAGTCTATAAATCAACTTCTGATTAGGTTCGGCATCTTCTGGCAATACCGAAATCATACCGGCACATTCACCCCCAAGTTCCTGCAGCAACTTAAGCGTACTCGATTCAGAAACATGCAAATACTCAGAAATTCGTCGTTTCACATCACCTTCAGGAAGAACTCCCGAGAAAAACGGCAGACATTCCTTTTGCGAAAATTCACCGAACCTTAATGGAAGTGACATCGAAAGAGAATTTCCATTTTGCCTAACATAGGAATCTTCGTAAGCAAACACAATCCCTTTATCGGGAGTAGAAAACAAACTACCAGCAAGCCTGTTTGCAAAATAAACTTTCAGCTTCATCGGTCATTTTCCTTTTCCACAATATGGAGATTTAAACCAAGCATTTGCAAAACATGCAATACTTTATCAAGCTGTAGCGTTTCCTTGCCATTTTCCAGTTCCGAGAAGAAACGAACTCCGACACCACAAAAGGCCGCGCATTCCGCTTGCGTCAGTTTCAACTGATTTCTTCTTGTTTTCACAGAAATCGAAATATCATTTACCTGTTGCACCTTCATATCCCAAAATATAACTTTCCCGTACGGGAAAATCAATGTTAAAAGACGATAAATACTGAAAAATTTTCCCGAACGGGAATAATTCAAGATTCTATTAAAATTTGTGACCTGATTTTTCTAGCATGGTTCAAGGATTCCTGGATTTTCTGGGACTCCACCTCCAAACGAGCCACATCCGTGCGAATTTCTGCAATTTCGTGGGAATGTTGAGCCGTAAGAGTTGCAATCGGAACACAATTTGAACAACCCAGCAACTGCTGATTTTCAGAGGCAATATAGTCCTTCATTTCTTTGAAAAGACGGACAATTGCAATGCTCTGCCTGGTTGCCAAATCACCTTTTAGGACAGTCATGAGCATGTAAATACCCTGCTCGGTGAATGCAAAAGGCATTTTTCGAACGCCACCCCAACTTGAAGTCAAATTTTTTGACTTCAAGTTGACATACTCTTCATAATTTAGCTGAAACCGAAAATCCTCCGGAAATTTTTCAGCATTATTCTTAACTTGCTGATTAAAAGCCTTGACCGAATACCCATAAATTAATCATTTCAATAGAAAATCATTGTTGATGACTTTCATCG
>DCGZ01000170.1 GCA_002314675.1 Fibrobacter sp. UBA1765
GTAGTCAGTCGGCTGTAGGCTGTCGTCAGAAATTGTAATTTCCCATGTCATTATCAATTCCTAATTCTGCATTCTTAATTCTGAATTATCAAAGCCTACTGCCGACAACATGAAAAATTAACATCCCCTATCCCCTAGATCCTAGCCCCTACACCCTAATTTCCTATATTATAATACATGCAAGCAATTAACATTTCAGTTGAAAATTTCGAAAGTGCCATTATCAATCCCTCTATGGATCGCCCGGTGGTGCTTACATTCACATCCAGCCGCTACCAGGAATGCGCTCAGCTTCTTTCAAGCCTCGAAGAACTTTCTGGCGAACTCAAGTTCACGCTTGGCGCTGTAAATCTTGACGACCCACAAAACGGCCAGTTCATTCAAATCTTTAGAATCTCCGGACTCCCCTACACATGCGTTATCGACAAGGGGAACAATGCCGATGTAATCCAAGGCGTGGCTACAGAAAAGGCCCTAAAGGAAAAACTTGTAAAGTTCTTTGTTTCTGAAGAAGAAAAACTTAAAATTGCAATCGCAGAAGCCCTAGAAAACAAGGATTATGATTACGCGATTCCGCTTCTTGACGAGGCCTTGCAAAAAACACCAGATGACAAGAAGCTTAAACTTTTGCAGGCAAAGGTTTATGTAGGCCTAGGCGATACCGAAAAGGCAAAAGCCCTGCTTACTACATTCACAGCAGCCGATGATGAATTCAACGAAGCCAAGAGCCTTTTGGACCTTTTGGACTTTTATGTGGAAGCTTCAAAAAAAGATGCCGTAGAAGGTGTCGCAGCAACCTACAGAGAAGCTTGCAACCTTGCAGTCGCAGGCGACTACCAAAATGCCCTGGACCAGTTCCTGCAATGCGTAACGCAAGACAAGACCTGGAATGATGAAGCAGCTCGCAAGGCAATGATGACACTCTTTGGCGTACTTGGTCCAAAACATGCCCTTACCTGGGAATACAGAGCAAAGCTGAATACCCAATTGTTCATTTAACAAGACATTCTTTACGGAACATCTTAAATGGAAGCATACTCCTGTATGTTTCCATTTTTGTAAACGTTTCACGATTATATACTATTTTAGACGCTTTTTAGGCGAAAATCCAGAACTAGTCGCGCTATAATTATGTAAATTAGGTACCAAACAATTTTTTCGAAAAAAAGTTAATAGGAACACTATGAAAAAGATCCTTTTCCAAGACACCTCCTTCCGTGACGGCTTCCAGTCTATTTTTGGCGCCCGCGTATTCACGAAGGACTTTATGCCTGCAGTAGAAGCTGCTTGCAAGGCTGGTATCACACATTTTGAAGCAGGTGGTGGCGCCCGCTTCCAGGCTCTTTACCAGAACTGCGGTGAAGACGCATTCGACATGATGGATGAATTCCGTCGCACTGTTGGCCCGAACGCACGTCTCCAGACCCTCGCTCGCGGTATCAACGTTGTTGCCCTTGCTCCGCAGCCACGCGATATGATCAAGCTCCATGCCGAAATGTTCAAGAAGCACGGCATGACCCGTATCCGTAACTTCGACGCTCTTAACGACGTGAACAACCTTATCTACTCCGGTAAGTGCATTGCCGAAGCAGGTCTTGAACACGAAGTCGTAGTCACCATGATGGAACTTCCTCCGGGATGCACTGGTGCTCACGATCCAGAATTCTACGAACGTATCTTGAAGAACATCCTCGACGCAGGCGTTCCATTCGCATCTGTCTGCTTCAAGGACGCATCCGGTACAACAAACCCACGCAAGGTTTATGAAACCTTCAAGCGTGCACGTAAGCTCCTCGGCGATAACGTCGAACTCCGCATTCACTCCCACGACACTTGTGGTACTGGTATTGCACAGTACGTTGCTGCAGTCGAAGGTGGCGCAGATGGCGTTGACCTCGCTCGCAAGCCGCTTTCTGGCGGTACAAGCCAGCCGGACCTCTTCTCCATGTTCCACGCTCTCAAGGGCACAGACTACAAGCTCGCTCTTGGTGAAGATGGCATCGTAGATGACCATATCACAGAACTCATGGAAGCTAACAACGTTGCTGTAGAATGCCTCAAGGACTACAACTTCCCACCAGAAGCTCGTCAGATTTCTACAGATGTTATCTTCAGCCCAATGCCGGGTGGCGCTCTTACTGCAAACACCCTCATGATGCGCGAAACCAAGACCTTCCATCTTTATGACAAGGTTATTGAAAACATGAGTGAATGCGTACGCCGTGGTGGCTTTGCTTCCTCTGTTACACCGGTTTCCCAGTTCTACTTCCAGCAGGCTTTCGTTAACACCGTCAACAAGTCCAAGGGTCTCGACACCTGGGCAAAGATGACTGAAGGTTACGGCAAGATGCTCCTCGGTTACCAGGGCAAGACTCCTTGCGAACCGGATCCGGAACTCGTAAAGATCGCTTCTGAACAGCTTGGCCTCAAGCCGTTCAAGGAAGCACATCCTGGCGTTCAGTGCGCAGAAGAAATCCTCGAACCGGGTATTCCTGCAGCTAAGAAGCTTCTTGAAGAAAACAACCTCCCAGTGAACGACGAAAACATCTTCATCGTTGGCTGCCTCCAGACAAAGGGTGGCAACAAGGGTATCGACTTCCTCCAGGGCAAGCGCGTCATTGGCGTTCCTAAGAAGAAGCCAGAAGACGAAGCAAAGAAGGCAGCAGCTCCAGCCGCAGCAAACACTGCAGGCATGTCTGTTACCGGCACAAACTGCTACCGTGTAGCAGTTGCAGGCCAGAGCTTCGACGTTCAGGTAAGCACCTTGAAGTAAGAGATTTCCTCTTATGCAACAAAGCCTCGTGGGTAATGCCACGGGGCTTTTTGCATGTAAAGAATACAGAGGACGGAATGGGGTCGCACCTTCGGTGCTTGAGGTG
>DCGZ01000048.1 GCA_002314675.1 Fibrobacter sp. UBA1765
CGACGCAAAGACTCTAATCAAGGCCCTGGTGGCCATGGGGGCGACCCCTCCAGAACAATTCAACAAGAACAAACCCCAAACCGATAGGTAATACTATGGCAAAGAAAGACTCCCAGGGAAATTGGCTCGACGATCGCGGCCAGGCTGTTCCCGAAAAGTACATCCCCGCTATCGACAAGAAGCGCGACGCACTTGTAGAAAGCATCATCAAGAGCGTTGTCAAGCTCTCCGAAAAGATGGCGACCGAAAAGGTGAAGATCGTCGCCTCCATTGACAAGTACCTTGACGAACTCGCAAAGGAAAACAAGGTCAAGGAAAAGTGGAAGGGCAACATCCTTCTCCAGAACTTCGACAAGAGCCTCTGCGTAGAGCGCCGCATTGACGACAACATCGGCTTCGATGAACGCCTGCAGATGGTCAAGACCATCGTGGACAAGTGGGTCGCAGGCCGTCTGAACGGCATCGACGAGAACCTCTCCAAGGTGATCACTCACGCCTTCAACGTGGATAAGCAGGGCCGCGTAAACACCGCCATGCTCCTGAAGCTTCTGCACCTCGAAATTGACGACAACGAATGGAAGAAGGCAATGAAGCTCTTGAAGGAATCCATCATCGTCAAGTCCACCAAGCAGTTCATCAACTTCAAGCGCAAGGTAGTAAAGGACTCCGGCGAAGCCTGGGAAAACATCGTCCTCAATTTCAACGACATTTCCCTGAACATCGAAAAGGAGGACAAGAATGCCTAACCAGGAAACTTACCGCACCCTTGACCTCTTTCGCGACCAGCTTGTTCTTGAAGCCGATTTCCGCTTTGGCTATGCCGTTGTACTCAAGCAGAACCAGGGCAAGCCCCTTGTTCGCGGAGTTGGAAGCACCCCGCACAAGGCCGTCGAGGACCTTGCGAACCAGTGGGAGAAGGGCTAGTGACTAAATCCAAGCTTTTCCCCCTGCTGCTGATCATCCTTGACCTTTTGGCGGCCCTGGTCTATGGAATCGTGGACCACGATGTCCGCAAGGTCATCTATTGGGTGGCGGCGGCAATCATTTCTATAACAGTGACCTTTTAGTCACATCGGGGTGGCACGGGCCGGGCGCGGTGAGTGGACGCGTCAGGCAGGGTTCGAGTCCCTGCACCCCAACTAATCTCCCTGGGCCGATGGCAGCATTTCTCCTTTCACCACACAACACACAACACATATACCGCTGCCGGAGGCCATTTCTTTTTCAAAGGACAACCATGAATCTTTATTACCGCCCGGACATCCCCACCTGGGAAAAGTACACCAAGAACACCGAGCTTTACAGCATCAAGAACAAGCTCCACATCGAAATCCAGTCCAAGAACATCCCCGGAACGATAGTCTATGACATCATGCCAGGATTCTTCACGGACTTCCGTTCCGGTCCTTCCATTGTAAACCCCTTCATCCCGAAGATTGGCGACACGAAGACCGCCCTGGCTTGGCTTATCCACGATGTAAACTATCACGGATTCCTCAGCAAGAAATATGCAGACCTTCTCCTGCTTGAAATGCTTGAAAATGCAGGCATGGGCAAGGTCAAGAGGAACGCAGTTTACTACTCCGTCAAGTTCTTTGCAGGCTCCCACTACAGCAACCTCGACGATGATCAGGGCGACCTTTACAACCACAACAAGACCCTCGTAAGGATGCAGTGGCTCGACAACAAGGGCGCAACCATCAAGAGGTTCAACGGCAAGAGCCTCATAACAGCTGAGGCAGCATGACCAAGGAAACCCGCAAAAAGCTTCAGTCATTCTTGTTCACGGTAGCCAAGGTGATTTACTGCGCCGCGTATATCGGAATGATCGTTACAACAATCTGTTTAATCTTCCAAAGGTGGTAAAAAATGAACAGTCCCCTGGTATCACACACCAACATAAGCCCCAGCAGAACATCTCCGCGAAACCACGAAATTGACACAATCACCATTCACATCGTAGTGGGTCAGTCGAGTGTCGAAGCCCTGGGCAAGCTCTTTGCCGAAAAGAGCCGCAAGGCTTCCAGCAACTACGGTATCGGTCCAGACGGTCGCATCGGCCTCTATGTCTCTGAAACTGACCGCAGCTGGTGCAGCTCCAATGCCGCCAATGATCACAGGGCGGTGACCATCGAGGTGGCAAGCGACACCAAGGTACCCTACGCCGTGACCGACGAAGCCTATGCAAGCCTTATCTACCTGGTGGCCGACATCTGCAAAAGGAACTACATCAAGAAACTCCGCTGGAGCCACGACAAGAAACTCATGGGCAAGGTGGACGAAGACGGTGAACTCAAGCAGAACATGACGCTTCACAAGTGGTTCGCCGCCAAGGAATGCCCCGGCGAATACCTTGAAGAACGGATGTTCGACATCGCCGCCAAGGTCAACGCCCTTCTGTAGGTTCTCCATGAACGACTACCAGGAAGAAATCCAGAAGTACAAGCGGCTTTTTACAGACCTTTCGGCAAGCTTCAAGACCCTTAAAACGGGGTTTAGGAACCTCCAGAGAAAGCTAAACGAAAGCGAAAGCATCCGAAAGCAGCAGCACAACACCATACTCCAACTCAAACAGACAATCCGTGAACTACGGAAAGGAAAACAACCATGAATATTGAACTCAACAGAAAAAAGCTCAAGCAGCTGGAAAAGGAAGAAGGACACACCCTCTTCGAACAGACTCTTATCCGTTACGCCCTGAAACTGCATGAACGAATGGCGCTCAATAATGCCCATGAAAGCGAACTTTTCAATAAGGCAAAATCAGCTTTCGAAACTCTCCAGAAAATTTTTACCCCCCCCCGCAAGATTTGTGCCAGGATGACGGTGTAAACTGGAAAGAAGTCGCAATCCGTTACAAGCAGGAAGCCGAACAATGGAAAGAGGAAAACCACAAGAACCTTATCGATGTGAACAGACTCCTCATTGAAAAGGACAGCTACCTCACAGAAATTAAGAGGCTTGGCGCTGAACTCATGAAGGCCAACCTCGATGTAATCAAGAACAGGAGTGAAACATGAAATTCATCGTCTACACGGCAGCAATCGTCACGGGAGCCTTGCTCTTTGCAGTAATCACTACCATCCAGAGGAACAAGAAATGAAAGTGACGAATGTTCAGGTCTTTCCCCTCAAAAAGAAGTTCGGAAAAATCCTTGTTTCCGCCGCCATCGTAATTGATGATGCTTTCGTTGTCATGGCGCTCCGTGTAATGGATGGAGAAAACGGTCTTTTCGTAGGCTATCCCGGACATCCGCAGAACGATCCTCAGGACGGCAAGAACTTCACTGCGCTTGTCCAGCCCATCACCAGGGAGTTTCGCGAACACATCGAGAATGTAGTCCTGGAAGAATACCAGAGAGTGAAGGCGAATGAAGCAAATCAAGACTGACGAGGAACGGGCAAGGCTTGACGAAATTTTTGCCGAGGTTGAGGCGGAGCTTCACGGTGAACCCTACAAGCCGCCGGAACCACAGAAGCTGACTGATGATGCCAGGCGAGAACAAAGAATACAGAACAACATCAACGCCCCACCTCAGCAAATCGCTGGAAACATTCGGCAGATGATCCGCGACAACTCCTTCAAGACTTCCAACGAAAGAATATTCGCCAATGCATACCTGAAACTCTTTGACCAGGATGTAGAAGCCTACGGAAAGGAAAGAAAAGAGTACAAGGAGGCTAGGCAGGAACTAGAAATGCTTAGAAACTTCACAATCGCAGTATCTACAAGATTGGAAAAGGCAGAAAAAACAGCAAAGGAGCAGGATAACCACCACTATTACAAAATTTTCGCAGAAAGTGTAAGAACCCTTCTGAATAACCTCTAAACCAAAGCCGGGTAACCGGCTTTTATCATTCAAAACAACAGGTAAAACCTATGGCAGAAATACTCATGAGCATCCACGGCAAGTATGCCGACATGATCTTCAGCGGGGAAAAGACCGTCGAGCTTCGCAAGACGGCTCCAGTCTCCACGAACGATGAAATAACCGTCTATCTGTACAACACCGACACCAAGGGCGTCCCCGGAAGAATGACCGTGGCCGAAGTGCGAGAGCTTACCGAAATCACGGACAACCTGGCAGAATACGCCTGCCTCTCCGTCGAAGAAATCCAGGAATACAAGGGCGGCGGCACTCTTTACGGCTGGTTTATCGAAGAAGCGGAAATCTTCGACGAAAGCCTTCGCCTTAAAGACTTTGACGCAAAAAGGGCCCCTCAATCCTGGCAATATATCAGGAGATAACCACCATGGAACACATCTTGAAAGTCAAGAAAAGGGAATTTGAAGCCCTTCTAAACGGCGAGCTTACCTTTGTGATCTACAAAGTGGACCGCCTTTACACAACAGGCGACCGCCTCATCCTATTCGAGCTGGACAACGGCAAGGAAACAGGCCGAAGCCTCACCGTAAGGATCACCTTCATCTGCCACGCCGAAGACGATATCGAAGGCATCAAGGACGATTACTGCGTCGTAAGCGTCAAGCGAAGCGGAAAGAACACCCGCACCAACTCCGGGAACAAACCTGCAAGCGAAGCAGAAGCCATCGAATACGCCCTGAGCATCGGACGATCCGAAGACTGCGCCAAGCGATTCTTCAACTACTATGCCATGAGCGGCTGGAAAATGAAGAACGGCATTCCTCTGGCCGATTGGAAAGCAGCCCTCAGGAACTGGAAGGACTTCAGCGCAAGCAAACCCCAGAACACCGAAGAAACCGCCCAGCTAGAACTCCTGCTGCCCTTGCTCCTCAAGAAAACGGCAGACCTGGCAAAACAAAAAAAGGACATTTCATTCAAAGACCCAGCCATCGGCACAGTCCTCAGCTTCTATGGCTTTGAACGATTTGAATACCCATTCAATGCGTTCGAAGTCAAGGAAATGGTCAAGAAATATCAGACATCCAAGAACCTTGGAACAGGCTGCCCAAACATGAGATCACCCAATCCCTATGGCAAAGGAACTCTACAAGTTCCAACCATCGAAGAATACAGCCAGCTGCTCAAACGAAAAAAAGAAACTCAAACCAAGTAAAGAAAGCCTCGGGAAAAATCCCGGGGCTTTTATGTTAAGTTTTCTGCGATTTTTTAACAGACGCAATTCGTTATGTTAAAAAAAACGAGATTTTTTAACATTAAATTTTCTCTCACGAAACCGATTCAAGTAAAAAAGTGTTCCTCTTGAAATTTCCCCACCCCCTAAATTCAACAGGCTTTCAAAACGCCTAAAACAAACAAAAAAAGCCCATTCAAGGGCTTTTCAGTAAATTTCAATTTCGTGAGAGAAAAATGCACGTCTTAACGCAAATCGGCAAATTTAGCGAAAAAACGTCAAAATTCATCAGCACAAAATTTTTCACCTAAATGAGAGAAATTTCAAGGCAAAAACGGCCAAAACAAACAAAAAAGGCCAATTTACCAAAGCATTTCCTCACGATTCTTTCTCTCATTTATTCTGCTTTGGCATAGCAAGGTCCTAAGAGAATACAATATATTGATACTGCGAAGTTTCTTGGAATGTTACTCGTTGTGTTTATGCATGGGTATGGTGAAGGAAAATTTCTGGGATTCATCCATTCTTTCATTATTCCCATGTTCTTCTTCTTGAACGGAATGACTCTAAAACTGGATAATGTTAGTTTCGGGGATTTCCTTGCAAAGAAGGTCAAGGCCTTTATGATTCCTGCTGTTGGCCTTGCAATTGTTGCCGTTATACTGGATGGCGCCATTAGGACCGCTCTTCAAACACCTCTAGATAGCGCTTTTTTTTGGAGGGGATTTTATTTTTGTGTCAACCAGACTCGGTTTACGGCTCTCTGGTTTTTGACCGCCCTATTCTTCTGTGATGTGTTCCTGTTTGGGCTGCATCGCTTGTTTAAAGGCAACATCTGGCTAGTTGGCCTAGGTTCTATGGCCTTGCTTGCCCTAGGAATTTGTTATAACATATTCTACAAGGTTCCGATAGCCTGGAATATAGATGCTTCATTTATAGGGACCGCATTTACTTATTTTGGCTTTTTGCTCACTAGCAAGAATCTTTCGTTTTTGTATCAGTCCCTGGTGAAGACTCGTTGGGTGTCGTTGCTTGTGGGAACGGTAATTTTAGTTTTAACATATTTCCTGAGTATGCATATTTGGCTGGACTATAAAACCCACCTAAATATGTTTGGCAGCGTGTATGGCGTGTTTTATTTGACACTGCCTTGCGCTTTGCTTGGTTCGTTGGGTTTTATTTTTGCCTGCCGCGGTATTACCAATCCCGTTTGCTCCTATCCTGTGAAATTCAATTTGATGCTGTTGATGGTTCATCAAGGTTTTTGCTTTCCCCTGTTCAAGGGATTTATAGTTAGGCCCTGGTGGAATAGGGCTGCCTATTTGTCGGTTGATAGTTTTGAATTTAACATGTTTGTGTTGTCCATGACGATTTTTTCTTTGCTTTTTGCAATAGTCTTTTATGGTCTAATTATTGTTACTCCACTCAGTTTCATCGTTAATAAGCCTCGCTATCCAATTTCCAAGCTGATAGAACAAATAAAGACTAGACATGCGCGTTGTTCAGATCAATAAGTTTTTCAATAGATTAGGCAAGTTCCAGACCGCCCATCGTGGGGGTATTCTTATTGCCATTGTTCTATTTACCCTTGTTGCTGCAGCAGGGATTCTGAAGTTTGAATTCACCTTCACCAATGATGGCTGGTTTCTGGAAGGGGATTCGGCCAAGGTCAATGCGGAAAAGTTCCGCGAGAATTTTGGAAATGACGCAAACGTTGTGGTCCTTGTGACTGCTGATAACGTGCGGGATTCCGCTGTGGTGAATATGCGGGATTCGCTGTCGCGGTATATGCTGGCGAACATCCCGCTGGCTAAGGACGTCCATGCCATTGAAAATTCTGCAGGCACGGAAGCCCTGCTCTACTTGAGCCTGGAACGTTATAAGGCTCCTGCGGATGATGCCGCAAGGATTGGCCGTGCTGTTGCGGACATGCTGATGCGTGAAGAATTCATTTCTGAAAAATGGGATTTGAATGCTGGCGGCGAAGCCTATCTGGAAGTTGCGAAGAACGATTCCACCATGCCTCAGGCGGCACGCTCGGTAGTTATTGGCGTGTTCATCATGATTTTTTGCCTGGCCTTCTTTACCCGTAGCAAGTTTGGAGTTATGGTGCCGTTCCTGGCTACCGCTTTTGCCATGGCTGCGGTCTTCGGCATTTGCGGATGGCTTGGCGTAAAACCGGATTTTACCCTGTTCACGTTGCCCATGATGCTTGGCATGGCTCTAAGCGTCGGCTATTCCATTCATTATATCAACAGCTTTAAGCAGGCTTACGGGCGGCTGAATGATCGCCAAGCCGCCTTGGTGGAGGCCGTGACGGAAACAGGCTGGCCCATCTTCTTTACGGTGGTCACCACGGTTGCTTCCATGCTGTCGTTCCTGTTTGTGGAGATGCCTGTGCTGAAGACTGTAGGCTCCATTTGCGCGGCCATGGTTTTCGGGGTTTATCTGTACGTGGTTATTCTGGTGCCCATTCTTTTTAGCTATGGTTCTACGGGTGTGCAGGATGGTTCTGCGCGGGCTGCAAGTTGCGATGGCCGGATGGAAAAAATCCTGGTGAAGGTGGGGGAGAATTCCCTGAACATGAAACTTCCCATCGCCTTGGCTACCATCGCCATTGCTGTAGTAAGCGTTGTTGGATGCTTAGGCCTGAAAGTGAACATGGAATATGTGGAAATGTTCGGCACCAAGTTGCCCTTTGTGGAACGCCTGGTAAAGCTGATGGATTCCGAACTTGCCAATGTCTATTCCTACAACGTCATGGTGGATTTTGGCGAAGCCGACTCCTTTAAGAATCCAGAAAACTTCGCTGCCTTGGATAGCGCAATTGCTGGACTATCCGGTTTGCCGCTGACGAAATTCTCCGAGGGGAAGGCCCGCGTTATGGTAGGCGGCATGACTGAAGATTTCAGCATGGCCTACATTCACGTGGAACTGAAGGAATGGAATTCCAAGCAGGTGGATGTCGATATAGATAGCGCCCAGGCCATAGTCCGCCGCCATTTCCCTAAGGCTGATGTCGGTGTGGAGGGGTATGCCGTGGAACAGTCTTCCATGAACAACAAGTTGGTGGAAGGGGAAATAAAGTCCGTAGGGATTTCATTCTTCGTTATTACGCTTCTTTTGATAGCCTCTTTCATGAGCCTCAAAACAGGCTTGATCGGCATGATTCCCAACGTGGCCCCCATCCTTGTCATTGGTGGAGTCATGGGTGGCTGCGGCTTTAGCATGGATATGATGACCATGATGGTGATTCCCATGGCCTTGGGTATTGCGGTGGACGATACCATCCACTTCATCAATCATTCCAAGCTTTGCTTTGAACGTTGCGGCAATTATCGCGAATCTGTGCTGGCCACCTTTAGGGATGTGGGAAAAAGCATGGTCAGTACCACCATCATTCTTTGCATGATGTTTTTGGCCTATATGGTTAGCCCTGTTACCATCTTTTTCAGGGTGGGACTGATGGCCTGCATCGGCCTTGTAACCGCCTTGGTGGCCGACTTTACCATTACTCCCGTGCTGATTGTTTTGACGAAGCCATTCGGGAAGAAATGGTAGATTTTTAACTTGTTTTAGTCAAATGACGAAGCGTTTCTGCAAAAAAATAACGCAAATTCTTCCGCGTACACAACTGCTTTGTCAAATAGCAAAGCGA
>DCGZ01000086.1 GCA_002314675.1 Fibrobacter sp. UBA1765
CTAGTCTCTAACCTCTAAAGCACTGAAAATCAACATTCACTAACCCCTAACCCCTGTACCCTAGACCCTAAAACATGAAAATCAGCATTCACCTCTCGTCTGTAGGCACGCAGTGCCGTTCTCTCGTCTATCCTCTACAGCGTCACTTTCAGGTACGCCTTGTAGGCATCCCCTTCTATGCCCGAAACATATTCGTAACGGCCTGCATATACTGTATCAAGGCGCTTTTGCAGGTTGGCAAGGCCAACGCCATGGTGGTCATCGCGCTTGGTTTCACGCGGGAAGTTTGAATTCTCCGAACGGTAGGTCAGCACGCCATCGCATTCTTCAATGGAGAGCTTTACAAAGCTGCGCCCCTTTACATTCAGGCTATGCTTGAACACGTTTTCTACGAGCGGAAGCAGGAGCATCGGCACAACCTTCGCTTCCGGATTTTTCAGATTCACTTCTAGTTCAAAATCAAGGTCATTGCCAAAATGCAGTTTTTCAAGTTCCGCATAGTCCTTTAAAACATCCACTTCCTTAGAAACAGGAATTGTCTGGGATTTTGTTTCGTAAAGCATCGTTCGTAAAATCTTGGAAAGACTGAGCATCAGTTTTTTTGCACGGGCTGAATCAATATCCATCATGGCGATGATATTGTTCATCGTGTTAAAAAGAAAGTGCTGGTTGATTTGCATCTTTAAAAAGGAAAGTTCCGCCTGCAGCCTGGCCTGGCGACGGATATGCCTGCGATAAAAATATTGAACCTGAGCTCCAAAGACAAACAAAGCAAGGTTCACAAAGCAAGAGAAAAAGTTAAGCACTAAAAAAACAATAAGGCGAATCCACCCAATGCCATCCGGTTCCTGGTGCATCGTCCACCCCATAAAAAAACTCTGCCCGGCTGGCGCTATCGCCATGTCTAAAAGCATCAAAAGATTATCACGGAGTAGCACTAGAATAGCAGCAAGCACAATGTTTGCTACAACAAAGGGCCAGACCTTCTTTTTGGAAAAAACCATCGGAACAAGCAAACGTTGGTTCACGAAAAACAAGCCAATCGTCATTATAATTGGTAAGTAGATAGAAACTACTTCAAAGATTTTTTCCTCTGGAATCCCCGCACGAGGCGTAATAAAAAGCAACGGCAAGCTAAGCAAAAAACATACGGCCAAAATTCCTATAAGCTTATTGTTCAGCGGCTTTTGAAGCCTTGGGTTTTCTTCAACGTACTTTTCAATTTTTTCGCCATATTTTGTATAGCGTTCAATGTGGGCAAGCAACACTGAATCTTTGAGGTTGTCTGAAAATGCTTCGAATTTTTGAGTATCCATATAACCAAATGTAGTGGGTTTTTAGCAACTGAGCACTACGCAAATGACATTTTTATGACAAAATACGTAAAAATAAAGACAAAACGCCCATAAAACTTTTGCGAAGTAAAGCATGCTTAATGACAATAGAGGGTTTTAAAAGTGGTAGATTATAGGCGATCAATACGAGATCGGTCCACCTCAACAAAGGAGACTCACCATGGCAAAAGAACGCAACGAACAGGATATTTTCTTTCAGTACCTGAAAGATATTTCTAAGTATCCTCTCCTTGATGCAGCCGAAGAAAAGATTCTCCTTGAACTTGTCGCAAAGGGCAACAAGGCGGCACTCGACAAACTCGTGCGCGCAAACCTTCGCTTTGTCGTAAACATCGCCCATCTCTACAAGGGACAGGGTCTTGACATTAATGAACTTATCAACGAAGGCAACATGGGCCTCATTGAAGCCGCAAAGCGCTTTGACCCTAAGCAAAAAATCAAGTTTATCAGTTACGCCGTCTGGTGGGTTCGCCAGAACATGACCCGCGCAATTTCAGAAAAGGCCCGCCTTGTACGCATTAGCGCAGAAAAGGAACTTGTGCTTCGTCAATTCAAACGCGCAAGCGCACAAATGCGCCAGACTATTGGTGGCAACTACACAATCGACCCCTCTAGCCTCGAAGGCGTTACACGCTACAAGGGCACACAAATTGAAAAGATTTTAATGATGGATGCACACGCAGCTTCCCTCGATTCCCCAGTAAACGACGACGGAGACACGACCCTGCAAGACTGCCTTGCAGCCGATATCGAAGGCACCGACGCCCTTGCAAGGGAAAACAACAAGAAGCAGGTTGTAAAGACGATTTTCAAGAAATCCCTGAGCAACCAGGAACAGCGTGTTATCGAGCTTTACTATGGTTTTGAAGAAGATTCCAACCTGAATTTGAAAGAAATCGCTCCGGTTGTCGGCTTAAGCAAGGAACGAGTTCGCCAGTTAAAGGAAATGGCGCTTGCAAAGCTCAGAAATCGCGATACGGAATCGCTCCTTAACGAAGTAGCTTAATTTAGATTTTGTTTTCTCTCTCCTAAATCCTAAAAACCTGGCTTTAACGAGCCAGGTTTTTTCTTTTTATAAGAAAAAAAATAAAAGCAAAAAATATCATCATTCCTTTTTGGCTTTTTTGTATTTTAAGCGCCTATGAAAAATTCAACAAAATTTTTACCGGAACAAACCAATTCCCTAGAACTTGCAAATGCCCTTACGCATGGTTTTGGAGTAATAGCTGGCATTGCACTTTTACCGGTTGTTACGGCAATCAGCACAAAGGTTGATTGCATTTCAGCTATTGTTGCTGCTGGTATTTACGCATTCAGTTTTTTGATGCTCTTTGTCTTTAGCACCCTTTATCACGCAACACGCGACATTGATGCAAAATTCATCTTGAAAAAGATGGACCACATTTCAATCTACTTTTTAATAGCAGGGACTTATACTCCATTTTTACTGATTTATTTGCTTAACGGTTTTGGCATTACACTACTTTCTGTACTTTGGAGCCTTGCATTACTCGGCATAATCTTCAAGATTCTTTTTGCAGGAAGATTCAAGGTTTTTAGTACATTAATCTACCTGGGCATGGGCTGGATTCTTCTTGTAGGCGGAAAGACATTTATATCTGCCTTACCGATACCTGTCATGATTATGGTTTTTGTGGGCGGTGGACTCTATTCCATTGGCGTTCCATTTTACTTGATGAAACGTTGGAAATACCATCATGTAATGTGGCATATTTTCGTTTTAGCGGCGGCCCTTTGCCACTATGTCGCAGTTTTACTCGCTGTCATAGAAAGCCCACAATAGACTAAGTTTAATTTATATAAAATCAAGAAAGTCTAAAACTTTATACCTGCGAATAAATGCAATCAAAATAGCTCACACGAATCTCTGTGAGCTATATTTTTTGTTTCTTTTTCTTGCATCTTGCTTCTTATTTAGTACATTTAGGAACATGAATATTCATACGATTTTTAAGACTTCTGCCGTAGCGCTTTTTGCTTGCGGCATCGCATTTGCAGCTCCCGAAAAAAAGGACAAGGCCCCGGGCGACTTTTACGAGGAAATTTCCCGCTTTAACAAGATACTTTCGGAAGTAAACCGCAAGTATGTCGAAGAAGTAGACCCTGCTGAAATTTCTGAAGCAGCCATTGAAGGCATTCGAAACGTCCTTGACCCGCACACTACTGTTTTCAGCCCCAAGGATGCAGAAAACCTGAAGATTTCCATGGAAGGAAAGTTCGGTGGCGTGGGCATTACAATCAGCCTTCGAGACAATGTGCTGACCGTAATCTCTCCACTTGCAGGAACACCTGCATTTAGGCTTGGCATTCGCGCCGGCGACAAGATCCGCAAGATTGAAGGCAAGGACACAAAGGGCTACACTCTTGACGAAGCCGTAAACCAGCTCCGTGGCAAGGTCGGCACCGATGTCACGATCGCCATTGAACGAGAAGGCGTTCCAGAGCTCATGGACTTTACGATCACCCGAGCAGAAATCATTGTTCATGCAGTACCTTACTATGCAATGCTTACCGAAGACATCGGCTATATCAAGCTCGCAACATTTAGCGACAAGACAACAAGCGATGTCGAAAATGCAATCAACGCATTGAAGAAACAGGGTCTCAAGAAGCTTATTCTTGATTTGCGCTACAACCCGGGCGGTCTCTTGAACCAGGCAACAGGCGTTAGTGAATTGTTCCTGAAGCGTGGCAACCTGCTCGTGAGCACCAAGGGCCGTACCCAACAGACCGAAGCCTACGCACAGCGCGATGGCATTCTCGGTCCGGAAGTTCCACTCGTTTTGCTTGTAAACCAGGGCTCCGCAAGTGCTTCCGAAATTGTTTCTGGCGCTATCCAGGACTGGGACCGCGGCTTGATCATTGGTAAGACAACATTCGGCAAGGGCTCCGTACAAACGATTTTCCCGCTTGATAACCAGGGCCACACCCTTAAGCTTACGACCGCATTCTACTACTTGCCTTTTGGCCGTTGCATCAACAAGAAAGAAAACGGCATCCATGGCTTGAAGATTCGCGAAGAAGAAGCTGAAGAAGGCGAAGAAGCAAAGACTGATACAACGGCAAAGGTCGATACCGCAAAGGTTGACACATTCCTCACAAGCAAGGGCCGTAAGATGGTTGGCGGCGGTGGCATTAGCCCGGACGTCGATGTGGAACTTTCTCCACTCCCATGGGTTGTGCAGGTCCAGGAACGCATGGCCATGTACTTCAAGTTTGCAGTCAAGGCCCGCCCGGCACTTGAAAAGAGCGGTGCAAAAATTGACTTGAGCTGGGAAGTCCCGGACAGCCTTTACACGCAGTTCCGCGACTACTGCATGAAAGACACGAACTTTACAAAGATCAAGAGCAACGCAATCGCTTCTGCAGAACAAGTTGAAGAAGCCCTCCTCAACGAACAGAAGTTCTTGACTGGCGACTCAAGCAAGGTCCTTGCAGACACAGCTCTTGCAAGCCAGATCAAGGCTCTCAAGGCATCCCTTGATGCTGCCAAGATGAAGCAGTTCGACGACTACAAGGCTTACATCAAGGATGGCATCAAGCGCGAACTCCTTTTGGCAATCGCAGGCGATTCCATTAGCACGACGTTCACTCTCAAGAACGACGACCAGGTAAAGACAGCTATCAAGTACCTTTCTGATACCAAGCTTTATCAAGATGCAATGACCGGCAAAAAGGAAGAGGCAAAGGTCGAAAAGAAGCCTGCCGACAAAAAGACAGAAAAGAAAGACGCAAAGGCCAAGAAATAGTGATTAGGCTACTTGACATGGCGGCGGAAAGCCTTGGGCACTACGTACTGCACTTCGTGCAGCATGTATTCCGCTATTTGCACTTTGTGTGGGAATTGTTCAAGAACATTCCTGGTTCCTTCAAGAATTTCCACACGACCGTAGAGCAGATGTACACGATCGGTATTACAAGTATCCCGGTCGTGATTGCGGCATCTCTTGCAACGGGCGCCATTATGGCATGGCAGCTTGCCTACCAGTTTGCAGACCTTATTCCTATGGTGTTCGTTGGCATGGCTGTCGGAAACTCCGTGATGGTGGAACTTTGCCCGATCCTTACGGCAATGGTGCTTGCAGGGCGTGTCGGCGCATCCATGTGTTCTGAACTTGGTACGATGGCAGTTACCGAGCAGCTCGACGCTTACACGGTACTCGGCCTGAACCCTTACAAGTTCCTTCTTACACCGCGCTTGCTTGCAGCCCTCATAATGCTCCCTGTGCTTACGATCCTGAGTATCTTCATTGGCATTATCGGCGGCTACATAACGGCGCACCTGTACAAGGATGTTTCGTTTGCCGTGTTCTTTTATGGCGTACGACTGTTCTACCAAGACTGGAACCTTGTCGTTGGCCTTATCAAGGCAACTCTTTACGGATTCTTTATTGCAAGTTACGCCTGCTACTTTGGCTACTACACGCACAGCGGCGCTGAAGGAGTTGGCAAGAGCACCAAGGCTACGGTTGTTGCCGGCATGACAAGCATTTTGATTGGCGGCTTTGTACTTTCAAAACTTTTATTGGTATAAATGTTCGAAGAAAAGCCTGTAAAGAAACGTGGCAAAAACGACATTGTTGCACCCAAGCCAACAGAGATGAAAACTCTCCTGGAACAATACTTGTCGAAGGTTCCGTTTGGCCAAATTGCGCACCTGCAAAAGCTAAAAGAAAGGCTTGCAGACATGGTCGGTTTGTACCTTACAGACAAGGTTTTTCTTGAAGATTTGAAGGCTGGAATATTGATTGTAAAAGTGCCTTCTAGCGTATGGAAACACGAGTTGTTTGCTCAAAAAAAAGCTATTATTGGCAAGTGTAATTTAATACTAGAATCGCCTATTGTCAAAGACATCAGATTCATTTAGATCAAGCGATTTTTTATACCCAGAGGAATTATGGCAGAAGAATACAGTGGTTCAAACATTACCGTTCTTGAGGGCCTTGAAGCTGTTCGAGTTCGCCCGGCAATGTACATTGGTTCTACAGATACGAGAGGTTTACACCACCTGGTGTGGGAAGTTATCGATAACTCTATCGATGAAGCTCTCGCAGGTTTTTGCACCCATATCGAAATTGAGGTCCTCCCAGGGAACGGAATCCGAGTAACCGATAACGGTCGCGGCATTCCGACAGACATTCACCCGAAGGAACACATCGGTACAATCGAAGTCGTTATGACAAAGCTCCATGCCGGTGGTAAGTTCGACAGTAATTCCTACAAGGTTTCTGCAGGTCTGCATGGCGTGGGCGTAAGTTGCGTAAACGCACTTTCTGACAAGCTTATCGTTCGTGTTCGCCGCAACGGTCGCGTTGTAGAACAGGAATTTGCACGTGGCGTTCCACAAGGGCCGCAAAAGGATATCGGCGAATCTGATGGTTCTACAGGTACCACAGTAGAATTCTATCCAGACGGTACTATCTTCTCTGAAACGGTTTACGACTACGATGTGCTCCGCACCCGTATCCGTGAAGTCGCATACCTTATGAGCGGTCTTCGCCTTTCACTTACCGACAGGCGTAATCCAGAAAACATCCAGACTGAAAGCTTCTGCTTCCCAGGCGGTGTTTCTGACTTCGTTCGTTTTATCGACGAACACCGTACCCCGCTTTTTGATGCTCCGATCCACCTGGTTATTACAGACGGCCAGTACCCGCTTGAAGTCGCCATGTGGTATAACGACAGCTATAGCGAAAACTTCTATAGCTTCGTAAACAACGTGAACACCTATGACGGCGGTACGCACGTTACCGGTTTCAAGACAGCCCTTACACGCGTAATTACCAAGTATTCCGCAGACAACATGCCAAAGGGCAAAAAGAATATCACCATCACTTCTGACGATATTCGTGAAGGCCTTACCGCTGTTATCGCAATCAAGGTTTCCCAGCCGCAGTTCGAAGGCCAGACCAAGCGCAAGCTCGGCAACTCCGAAATTGCAAGCTACGTGAACTCCGCATTCGGCGCAAAGCTTGACGAATTCTTTAACGAGAATCCAAAGCTTATCGCCATGATCATTGACAAGGTTGCTGGTGCCGCAATCGCCCGTGAAGCGGCTCACCGCGCACGCGACCTTGCACGCCGTAGAAGCCCGCTCGAAGGCGGTGGCCTCCCAGGCAAGCTTGCAGACTGTTCCTCTCGCCATCCAGAAGAGTGCGAACTCTTCATTGTGGAAGGTGACTCTGCAGGTGGTTCTGCAAAGACTGGTCGTGATCGCCATTTCCAGGCAATCCTTCCGCTTCGTGGCAAGATCCTGAATGTGGAAAAGGTCCGTGTCGACCGTATGCTCGAATCCGAGGCAATCCGTGACCTGGCAAACGCTATCGGCTGCGGCATTGGCCAGGAATTCAAGATCGAAAAGCTCCGTTACCACAAGATCATCATCATGACCGATGCTGACGTTGACGGTTCCCATATCCAGACTTTGCTTCTCACATTCTTCTTCCGTCACATGCGCCCACTCGTAGACAACGGTCACGTGTTCCTTGCACAACCGCCGCTCTACAAGCTCACAAGCGGCAAGAAGCATGAAGAATACCTGTTCTCTGACGATGAACGTAACCAGGCAATTGCAAGGCTCCCTGAAGGCGCAAAGTACGAAGTACAGCGATACAAAGGTCTTGGTGAAATGAACGCCGATGAACTTGCAGAAACAACCATGCAGCCAGAACGTCGCGTTATGAAGCAGTGCCATGTTGAAGACGCAATGCTTGCAGACCAGGTATTCAGTATGCTCATGGGCGAAGAAGTCAAGCCTCGCCGTAAGTTTATCGAAGACAACGCCTACAAGGTAATGGACAAGCTCGACATTTAAGATTATTTTCTGACCGCTGGTATCTATATAATGAGTAATGACGTTTCGCAGGATTTTCGCAGCATTCTTGATTCCGCAAAGCTAGTTGTAAAAAACGAACTTGACTTGACGGAACAGGCAATGCTTGACGTGGCAAAAGCGGCCCCTACTGGCATTTCCGAACGTCTAGAGCACCTGATGCAACGCAAAGGCAAGCGCATTCGCTCCACGCTCTTAAGCCTTGTTGCAAGTTCAGGGAAAACAAGAGACACGGCAAGAATTGCACAGGCCTGCGCTGGCATTGAACTTTTGCATTTGGCAAGCCTCGTACATGACGATATCATTGATAGTACAGAAATGCGCCGTGGCGTAAAAACCGCACATAAGGAATGGGGCAGCCAAGTTGCCGTACTCATTGGCGATTACTTGCTTTCACAGGCAATGCGCAGCGTGATGAACGACCCGTCAAGCGACACGCCAAGAATTCTTTCTGATGCGGCAGATGCGTTGATCATCGGTGAAATTCAGGAGCTTGACAATTGCGGCGACTTTGAACTTAGCTACGATACCTACATGCAAATTATCAAGGGCAAGACGGCAGCTCTTTCTGATGCGGCAGCACGTCTTGGAGCATTGCTTGCAGGCTTCGACAAAGACCAGATTGAAAAATGCGGCAAGATGGGCGCAGACTTTGGTATCGCGTTCCAGATAATCGACGACCTGCTCGACTACGGCTATGGAGCTAAGGACCTCGACAAGGCCAAGTTCACAGATATTGCAAACGGTCTCATGACACTCCCGATGATCTTCTATTTCGAAAAATGCAGCGAAACTGAAAAGAACGAAATGAAGAACATGATTGCCCGCGCTTCAGAAGTAGGCATCGCAGAAAAGATTCACGGATTGTTAAACGATTCAGGAGCTTTTGAACGCACAAAGAAAACTGCCGTCAATTTCCTTGATTCTGCAGTTGACACAGCGGAAAGCCTTCCGGACCCTACAATTTCAGAACATCTCGCTGCAATGTTTGCGGCCATGGCTGGCAGGCACTACTAATAGACTTTATAAAAGCAAAAAGAGGAAGGTTAACCTTCCTCTTTTTGCATCTGGTTTTTCTGGATGGCCGCGCTTCGCTCGCCATGAACTATAATTAACAATCCTTCCGGCTCCTGACTCCTGTGCTCTGTCTTCTGTAGGCCGCTGTATCAATACTTGCCACGCTTCCAAATAAGCAGGAAGATGCTCACAGAAAGTACGCACAAAAGAATAATGAACCAGAAGCCAAGTGGACCGTTACTTAAGCCAAACGGCAATTCCACGTTCATACCAAACAAGCTAGCGAAGAACGTCGGGAGCGAAATAGCAATCGTCACGACAGTCAAGTTCTTCATGAGCGTATTCACGTTGTTACTGATAACGCTTGCTCGGGCATCCATCATGGACGCAAGAATGTTTGCATATATTTCAGCCTGCTGACGGCTCTGCTGGTTTTCAATGATAATATCATCAAGCAGTTCACGTTCGTTTTCGCTAAAATTCAGGGAACGGCTGAGCTGCAACTTTTTCAGCAAGGTTTCGTTACTGTTCAACGCACTTACGTAGTAAATCAAGCCCTTGTTTAGACCAAGCATTGCGAGCAGGTACTTGTTTTCCATTGCAGTGCGAAGCTTGGTTTCAAGTTCATCATTTAAGCGATTTATAATTTTCAAATGCTCATTAAAATGATAAACGGAATAGTTCAAAAGTCTTAATACAAACGTGTTTAGGCTGTCTATTTTACCAAAGCGGCGCTCATCGCTAAACGGCATTTCATTTTCCGTCAAAAGCAGAACCCAGTCCTTAAAAATGAATATACCGAAGGATTCTACACGGAATTGGAAATTGTCCGTTGCAGCGTAGTTTTTTGGTTTTTTAAACACGATGGTCGTAAAGTCATCATCGTATTCAATACGGGAAAGTTCGTCCGAGTCAAATGCGGATGCAATGGTATGTTCAGTGATTTCGTATTCCTTGATCAACTGACTACGCTGTTCCTGGCTAAGGGAACCCATCACGACAATGTCGGCGGCTTCTTCACTGGGTGCCGTAACGATACGGCCGGAATCAATCCTGTAATATTTCAACATAGGCGCCTACCCTATATTTTGCCACCTTTCGGCAGCTCGTTAATGTTTTCCCAGATATCCTGAGGTGCAAGCCAAATCTAGAAATTTAAGGGCAATTAAACGAGGGAAAATGCTTACAAAAACATTTAACTAAAGTGAAATAACCGTATTTTTAGAACATTTTACTTAAACTTGGCAAATGCTTTTCAAGGTTCATACATTGATACAAAGCGCTGACCTTCCCCGCACCACAATCTACAGCAAACAAAAACGCCCGGCATTGAAAGCCAAGGCGTTTTCGAGAAGAAACATTTGAAAAAACTTTTCTTTCGTCTCTCGTCTGTAGCTCGCAAAGCGAGCGTTCTTTAGTCTAATTACACACCGCTCTTGAAGCGCTTGCTCCACCAGATAACGAACGGTGAGCAAATGAACATGGAGGAGTAGGTACCAACGAAGATACCGATAACCATCACGATACCGAAGTCGCGGATGGAGGAACCGCCCATGAGAGCAAGGACTGCGCAAACAAAGAGTGTTGTAAGGGAAGTGATGAGCGTACGGCTCAAGCACTGGTTAATGGAGCTGTTCACAAGGCTACCGAAGTTGGAGCGACCATAGAGCTTTGCGTTTTCACGGATACGGTCGAACACAACGATGGTATCGTTAACAGAGTAACCAATCATTGTAAGAAGCGATGCAATGAGTGCGCCGTCGAAGGAAAGGCCGAGAACGGAGATGCAGCCCATTACGATAACAGTGTCGTGGACAAGGCCAACGAGAGCACCGATACCGAAACCAAGGCCGAGCTTACCGAATCGGAACCAGACGTACAAGCAGATTGCAAGCCAGGAGAGAATCACGGAAAGGATTGCATTGAAGCGGAGTTCCTTACCGATTGTAGGACCGACTTCGTCACTTGCAACGATCATTGCAGTTTCACCGGTCTTAGCAACTGCAGCTTCAACCTTTGCCTTCATTGTAGCATCTTCGCTCTTCTTGATGCTTACCTGGTACATATTGCCGCTTGTACCATAGGAACGGATCTTGGCGTCAGCAAGGCCAGCATCAGCCATAGCCTTGTTAAGGTCATCAATATGGTTTGCGTCATCCTGGTAATTGACGGTGTAAACCTGACCACCAAGGAAGTCAATGCTCCAGTCAAAGCCGCGAACAGCCATGGAACCGACACCGACAATAATTACTGCGATAGAAACAAGAGCGAACTTACGAGCCTTGGAAACAATAGCAAGGTTTGCTTCGTTGATTGCCTTGATGCCAGAACCAATGCTGATTGTATTGGAATCGCTCTTAGCAAGCTTGAAGTCAAAGATTGCACGGGTAACGGTCAAGGAGCAGAACAAGGATGTTGCGATACCGATCATCAATGTGAGACCGAAACCCTTGACAGAACCAGTACCAATCTTGTAGAGAATGAGAGCCGTGAGGAATGTAGTAAGGTTGGAGTCGAAAATTGCGGAGAATGCCTTTTCGTAACCCTTGGCAACAGCGGCGCGAGCCATAGAGCCAGCCTTGATTTCTTCACGGATACGTTCATAAATAATGACGTTTGCGTCAAGAGCCATACCAAGCACGAGGATAAAGCCAGCGATGCCAGGCAAGGTAAGAGTTGCATTGAACACAGAAAGAACTGCAGCAGTTACGATTGTGTTAAGCACGATACCGATGCAAGCAAGCAAGCCACCAAAGCGGTAGTAGCCGATCATGAACACGATGCAGAGGAAGAGACCAGCAATAGCGGCTGTAAAGCCGGACTTGATGTTGTCTTCACCAAGGGTTGCACCAATGTTACGAGCTTCGATAATATTCATTGGAGCCTTGAGGGCGCCAGCGCGAAGAACAACCGCAAGGCGGTTAGCTTCAGCCATATCTTCAAGACCAGTAATCTGAGCTTCGCCGTTCGGAATACGATCGCGGATTACCGGAGCACTAATGACCTGGTTGTCAAGAACGATAGCCATGCGCTTCTGAACGTTTGCAGCAGTAACTGCAGAGAACTGCTTAGGACCGATGCCATCAAACTTGAGGTTAACAGCAACTTCACCAACATTCACGCCAGAGCCAACACGGTACGGGCGAGCGTCAGAAATGTTTTCACCATCCATTTCAGCACGACGCTTAAGGAGGTAGACGCGCTTTGCCTTTACACGGGAATCAGTGTTACGGCCAACCTTTTCAAGGCCAGAGCCAAGAGCAAAGGCTACATCACGCGGAATAAGCTTCTGCACGGCTTCGTTTTCGAAAACACGCTTGATCTTTTCAATGGATTCTTCAGCAATGAAACCGCCATTGCCAAAAGAAATGAACAAGCCAGAAAGGCTCTTCGGGAGGGAAGAATCAACAGCGGCGACTTCTGCTGCAGGTGCGACCTCGGCTGCCGGAGCGGAATCCTTAGCTTCTGCTACAGGAGCAGCCTGACCAAGAAGTTCGGCATCGCTGACTTCCTTTGCAGGAGCAGCGGAATCAACCTTTGCAGAATCAGCCTTGGTAGTATCAGCGACAGCAACTTCTGCTTCTGCGCCACCCTGGCGAGAGAGGTAGTTGTCGATGAGAGTTACGACAGACTGGAACTTTTCATCTTCTGCAACAATCTTGAATTCAAGCTTTGCTGTAGAACCAACAAGTTCCTTTGCAGTGGAATCGTCGACACCGGCAAGTTCCACAACAATGCGGTTATCGCCTTGCGGAGAAATCTGCGGTTCAGAAAGACCGAACTGGTCAACACGGTTACGGACGATTTCGAGGGACTGTTCCTGAATGTCCTTTACCTTTTCAGCTTCGAGATCCTTGTCATCGATTTCAAGCGTAATGCTTGTACCGCCAGCAAGGTCTAGACCAAAGTTGATAGACTTTGCTGCGAGCTTCGGGTTTTCCTTTACGAAAGCCTTCTTTTCGTCGCCACTCTTGGAGTGAACCTGGATAGATGGCCATACAGTATAGCCAGCAATGAGAATAACTGCAAGAATTACAAATTCTCGCAAACCGAACATTTTTTTCTTCATTTTGTCTTTTCCCTTAAAAAGGCATAAAAAATTCGGGGTCAAAGATAGTAATTAGATGAGAGACGAGAGACGAAAGACGAGAGACGAGAGGCTTTTTTCATGCTTTTTGCCGCATGATGCCGTTTTTATAACTCTAGATATATCAACAAGTTATTTATTTAAGGGGGAAGGCCTTCCCCTGGCTCGCACTCGCGTCGCTCCCCACCCCTTCTCCTAGGGGCACGCCCCTAAAACCCCAACGGCCATTTTCATGTTCTTTTCACGATCTGGAGCCTGTTTTACGGTCTAAAACGACCAAAGTTCCGTTTTAGACCGTAACCGGCACCTACACAGCGACAATTTCAGTCACTTTTCAAGGTAAAATCTTCAAATTGTACTGATTTTCACAGCAAACGCGCCATAAAAGCGAGGTTTTACGCGTCAAGCACGACATTTTTACGGTCCAGAACAGAGAAAAGAGCCATTTAGACCGTAAATTCAAGACAAAAAGGCTCAAAGCGCCACTTTTTCACCATTTTTTAGCACTCTAAAGTGCTTTGGTTCATTAGCAGCCCAGAACACCTGCAGTTCCAGCGAGCTATTTTCGCAAGCACGTCGTACAATAAAGCCATCAACCGTTGTAAAAACCTCAAATTTCCCATGTCGCAAAGCAGATTCCGAGTTCCTCAAAGCGACAAGCGCCTTAAAAAAGGCAAAATATTCCTTATTTCGTGGTTTTAACTGTGTACCCCAGGGGAAGCAGCGTCTACAATCAGGATCCTTGCCACCTTCCATGGCAATTTCTTCACCATAATAAGAACAAACCGCCCCCGGCATAAAGAAAAGCAGCGCCGTCAGTAACTTCGAGTTTTCAAAACTGCCATTTGGCTGTGTAATCAAGCGTGTAGTATCGTGGCTGGAAAGCAAATTAAATGGTATTCCGAAAGTATTTTCGCTAAAGTTTGCAGCAACAGCCTTGCAGAAAGCATCAGTTTCCTCAAAAGTATGCGATTCTTCAAACATAAAATCAAGCAAAAGCCGCCTGAGCATGTAGTTCATTACACCGTCAAACTGGTCGCCCTGCAACCAACGGGCTGGCGGATCCCAAATTTCACCCACAATGTAGGCATCCGGATTTATAGACTTTACGCGAATTCTGAACTCCTGCCAAAAGCTATCGTCATCAATTTCATTAGGAACGTCCAGACGCCAGCCGTCAATGCCACGCTTAACCCAGTACTCGCCCACGCTAAAAAGGAACTCGCGCACTTCAGGGTTATCCGTATTGAACTTTGGAAGCGCAGGCATGTCCCACCAGCACTTATAATTCGGCTTGCCGCTATACGCCTTGATCGGATAGGACTCCACATGGAACCAGTCTTTGTAAGGAGAATCCGGTCCAAGTTCCATCAAGCTATTAAACTGGAAAAAACCGCGCGAACAATGGTTAAAGACGCCATCGAGAATGACGCGAAAACCTTTCTTGTGCGTCTCCCGAACCAGAGCATCAAATTCCGCATCATCGCCAAGAACCGGGTCTATCTTGAAATAGTCATAGGTATGATAGCGGTGGTTGCTATTGCTTGCAAAGATCGGGCAAAAGTATAGAGCATTAAAGCCAAGATCTTTTAAATAATCCAGGTGTTCACGAACGCCAGCAAGGTTTCCGCCGCACATATTGCTACGCGTGGGCCTTGCCCCCCACTCATCAAAAACGCCTACAGCACTGTAGCTTTTGAACGCGCAAAACGGTCAGGAAAGATTTGATAGAAAATTGCATCTCGCACCCATTCCGGTGCCGGGAATCGAACATCGCATTGCACGGTAGTTAACATAAAACATTCCAGCTTGGAAGAATCATGTATTAAAATAAGTTATGAAATCACAAAAAGCTTTTTCGGCAACAAAATGTAAGCTATTAAGATGTATGGTATCGAAAAAAAACGCCCACGCAATTTAACTTGCGTGGGCATTTTTTTCGACATCTATCTACAACTAGATTTTCCAGATCGGACGATTCTTACGTTCGTTCACAAGGTTACGAATTTCAAAATTCAAAGTCCATGCATCTGGCAATTCTTCAACCTTGCATGGAATTCTGTAAGACCAGTTGTGTGGGCCAACAGTACCAGGAACATTCACTCGTTCTTCGCTAGCAGGCACACTGTAGAACTGGTTCGACAGGGCAAAGAAATCCTGAATCGGCAAAATGCAGAGCAGGCTGTTTGCAGAAAGAAGGTTCGAAAGAATGCCACGCACAGAATCCGGATTCAAGGTCTGAGGAACCATACCAACCTGGTGCGCATGTCCCCAGTAAAGTTCCTTGTCAAAGTCAGCTTCTTCCCAAAGTCCACGAAGCGTAGAGGTATCGTGGCAACTGGAAGTGCAAACAGAAAGGCGCGGATATTCGCCCATTTCATAATATGGAGAATACGGAGAATTCCAGTTACGGGTCCAGCGTTCTACACGGAGAGCAAGAATGTTCAACTTGTTCAAGACAAACGGTACGCACTGCGGAACAGCACCAAGGTCTTCGGCGCAAACAAGCATGTCCGTCTCGTTTGCAAGAACATTCAAGAGCTTGAGAGCGTTATCGCGCCACAAGTCTTCCTGGGCTGCCTGGTTTTCTGCGATCAAGCGGCGAATTGCCTCCTGTTCATTCTGCGGCATAGTTCCAAGAACAGGCTGGTTGTACCAGCTCCAGAACGGGTAGAACGAATCGCCTGCAGAAGACGGTACGAAGATACGGTTCCAGTAAAGCTTGAGCAAGCGGTCCTTGAATTCCTGCGGTTCTTCAAGGGAGCAAATAAAGCGTTCACTTGCGCATTCATCCTTAAAGACATAACGGTCAAATGTACCATAGAGAGTCTTCAAGTACTTCTGGATTGCGGCATCGGTAAATTCACTGAGGAATTCCTTGAGCTGATCGTAACCGTAGTTCGGGTTCTTGAGATATTCAAGGCTTTCATTGCAAAGACCTGCATTATTCAGGGTTGCACGGCTAATAGGAACGCACGGGTCAAAGCGACCGAGCATGCCGGTAACTTCCTGCTGAGGAATCTTCCAGATACGGAAGAAGCCAAGGACATGGTCGATGCGGTATGCGTTATAGAACTTCGCCGCCTGGCGGAGCCTGCGACGCCACCATTCAAAGTTAGTCTGTTCAAGAACGTCCCAGCGATATGTCGGGAAGCCCCAGTTCTGGCCAGCAGCGCTATACATGTCAGGTGGAGCACCCGCACGGTCAGCAAGAGAGAAGTATGCACGATCATACCAAACATCTGCGCTATCTTCATTAATAAGAATAGGAATGTCACCCTTCAGGCGCACGCCAATCTTTTGAAGTTCCTGAACGGCATGGGAGAACTGGGCTTCAGCTTCCCACTGCATCCAAGCCTGGAAAATAGCATCTTTCTTGAACTTCTTCCAGATCGCTTCAATATCCTTTTCACTTGGTTCCTGGTAACCTTCCCAGTCTTTCCAGCTGCATTCGTTATGCTGAGCCTTGAGAACGCAGTATGCTGCATACGGGCGTACCCACTCATTTGCAAGAGTCCAGCTAGCCAAGGCTTTCGAAGTTGAAAGTTCCTTATAGCGAATATCAAAAATCTTGCGAAGCATCGCACGCTTCCAGGAAGAAACCCTGTAATAATCTACGCGCGGCATCGCCTCGAATTCACGCTGCTTTTCAAGGATTTCACTTGAAAAAGTATCGGAGCCATCAACAGCCTGCAGATTGATGAAAATAGGATTCAATGCAAATGCACTACGAGCACTATAAGGGCTTGATTCGTAACCGGTATCGTTTACCGGCAAAATCTGAATCACGCTCATGTCTACACTGCGAGCCCACTTTGCAAGCGGAATCAAGTCGAGAAAGTCGCCAACGCCTATGCTGTTTTCACTACGAAGGCTGAACAGCGGAATTGCAACACCAGTCTGGAAATAAGAAAGATCACCGTATTTCATATGCATAAATATTAGAAATAATTCAATATACAGATGCAAGAGCAAGATGCAAGATGCAAGAAAGATGACAGAGAACAGTAGGCAGAAGACAGAAAACAGAGGACAGAAGACAGAAATCGTTACTTAACATGTCGTTGCGAACGCAGCGCGGCAATCTAGAACAAAAACAGGACGTGAGAAATTACAATCACGCCAAAAGCGGCCTGTATCGAACGCGATTATACAACGGCCTACACTGCAAAATGTTACTATTGTCTGTATGAGTTACGAATGCAAAAACCTGAATGGAACTTTCTGTGTAAAACGTCAAAAGGAATGCGACCCGGGCGAACCTGGCTGCGTACTGCGCGGGCGCGTAAGCTTTCCTTTGAAAGAAAAAAAGAAAGAAGTTGGAAAAAAATAGTAGATGGTTTGAAAAATTACCGTTTCCTGCCTTAAGGCAAAAAAAGAATCCAGGCCCACAAAAGGTCTGGATTCTTTAATGACTACCTATTTGGCGATTTAACCATTATCTCTTGGAGCGATGGCTATTCTTGATCCATTCAGTCTTGTGGACTTCCGGAATATCGTCAAGAAGCTTCAAGGTATGCGGTTCGTCAGTCTTGTCAAGCACTTCTTCCGGAGTACCCTGGTTAACAATGGAACCTTCGTGCATAATGAAGATACGGTCAGAAACATAGTTTGCAAGACCGATATCGTGAGTCACGAACACGATTGTCATCTGAAGTTCCTGTTTGAGCTTCATGAGGTAATCAAGAATGTTTGCGCGCACGCATGCGTCCACCATGGAAGTCGGTTCGTCAGCAATGAGAACCTTAGGCTTCAAGGCAAAGATACGGGCAAGCAACATACGCTGCATCTGACCACCAGAAAGCTCGAACGGATACTTGCCTTCGATATCGGCAGGCTTAACGTTAACAGCCATAAGGCCTGCATCTACGCGAGCCTTGACTTCTTCCTTGCTCGGCTTCTTTTCCAAGATGTTGAGGGCATCTTCAAGCTGGCTGCGGATAGTGAAGAACTGGTTGAAGCAGCTGAACGGGTCCTGGAAAACAGACTGTACTTCGTTCCAATGCTTCTTCAAGCTCCTGATCTTATCATCACGATAAAGGAACACGCCACTAGTCGGCTGGTACAGGCCAAGCATAACCTTGGCAAGAACAGACTTACCGCAACCGGAGCCACCCACGATAGAAATGATTTCACCATCGTAAATGTCAAAAGTTACGTTGTTGACAGCTGTTTTCAATCTCTTGCCTGCGCCAAAAGTCTTAGAGACATTCTGGGCAGAAAAAACGATAGACTTATTACTTGGCATAATTGCACCTCACCTGGCGATCGCCAACAATGCGGAGTTCCTGGGTTGTCTTCTTGCAATCTGCGCATGCGCGTGTGCAACGGTCTGCAAAGCGGCAGCCTTCAATCTTGTTCTTAAGGCTTGGAGGAGCGCCTTCAATAGCAACCGGCTTACGGCTACGCTGGCTCTGTTCAGTACTGAGCATAGCGCCCATCAATGCCTGGGTATACGGATGACGCGGATCCTTAACAACCTGTTCTGCAGTACCCTTTTCTACGATTTCGCCTGCATACATAATAGCGATGTTGTCAGCTACATGGTAAAGGAGCGGAAGTTCGTGGGTAATGAAGATCATGGTGCTGAAAATGCCCTTGTCAAGAAGATCAAAGATCATCTTGATAACTTCCTTCTGAGTAGAAACGTCAAGAGCGGAAGTCGGTTCGTCAGCAATAACCATCTGCGGGTTCAAAAGGGTTGAAATACCGATAACGCTACGTTGGCGTTCACCAGCGGTAAGCTGAATCGGGTGGGAATTCAAGACGCGTTCTGTATCCATACCGAAAAGGTCGAAACGTTCACGGAGACGGTCATAGATTTCCTTGTGGTCAATAGCCTTGCCCGGCTGCTGGTGAGCAGCGATAACGTCGGCAGCGATGTCCTTGATCTTACGGACAGGGTTAAGAGCATTGAATGCACCCTGAGGAATCATGGAAACCTGCTGAGCAAGAACGTTCGAACGAATGTCTTCGATAGAACGGTTCATGAGGGTTTCCATTTGACCCTTTTCCTTGTTCCAGACGCGAACGTCACCGGAAGTCGGATAAAGAGGAGGAATGCACATGCCCATAAGGCCAGAAACGAGTGTGGACTTACCGCAACCAGATTCACCAGCAATACCAAGGATTTCACCCTGCTTCATGCTAAAGGAAACATCAGTTACAGCGTGAGTCTTGTCACCAAAACGACCAAGGTAATGGAGGCTGAGGTGATCTACTTCAAAAATATTTTCAGACATATTGATTCACCTTATTTGCGCAGACGCGGGTTGAAGACGCCTTCCATGGAAGTGTTGATCAAGTAGAGGGCAAACACTGTGAGAGTAATGATGATTGTTGCCGGGAGGAAAGCAATCCAGATACTATCAGAAAGTGCACCGTTATCCTTAGCTTCGTTCAAGATAATGCCAAGGGATGTAGAATCCAGAGGGCCAAGGCCAATCATGGAGATGGATGCTTCGGAAAGAATACCGGAACCGACCTGCATGATGAACACCATGAACACATAGGAAAGGAGGTACGGGAGAACGTGCTTCACAACGATTGTAAGGGAGCTTGCACCGTTAATGCGTGCAAGGGCGATATGGTCGCGGCTACGCAGAGAGGAAGCCTGTGCACGAACAGCACGAGCAGACCAGCTCCAAGCAGTAAGACCAATGATAAGGCCAATCAAGGTGAGGGAACGGCCATCCTTAACAGCGGTGCTGATAAGAACGAGGATCACGAACTGCGGAATAACGATGAAGAGGTTCGTAAGCATGTTAAGAACTTCATCAATCCAGCCGCCACGGAAACCGCCGAACAAGCCGATAAATACACCAAGAACTGTAGCAATGATACCAGCCAAGAAGCCCACATAGAGTGAAGAACGAAGGCCAGAAATCAAGAGAGACACATAGTCACGGCCAAGATGGTCTGTACCGAGCAAATGTTCGCCACTAGACGGAGCATACGGGCCAGCAACAATGTCGCGGAAATTGGTATCCACATTGTAGAACAACGGGCCAAGGATAGCGACGAGGAGTGTCAAGATAAAGATTGAAATACCCACAACAAACATCGGGGATTTCATAAGGTTTTTCAACAGTTTAAGCATTATTTGCCTCCCATCTGAATACCGGCCTTAACGCGCGGATCGAAGATTGCGATGAGAACGTCCACAGCAAAGTTTGCAAGGAGCACGCATGTAGAAATCATGAGTGTGCAACCCTGAATTGTTGCGTAGTCATTTGCCTGGATAGCATTGAGCATAGCCATACCAAGACCTGGGTAAGAGAAGATCATTTCGGTAATAAGGGCACCACCCACCATTGCACCGAGAGACTGGGCAAGACCAGTGAGCTGCGGAAGCATAGCGTTACGGAACACATATGTAATGATCTTGCCTTCGCGAAGGCCGAGCCACTTTGCGTACTTCATGTAGTCGGTACCAAGTTCATAGATGGACATGGAACGCATACCAGTTGCCTGACCAGAAAGAAGAATCGGGAAGCAGCTGAAGAACGGAAGTACATAGTAGAAGCCAAGGCTCTTGAAGAATTCAAAGGAGAAGCTCGGAGTCATATCAAGGCTGTAAGCGCCCATTGCCGGGAACCAGCCAAGAGTGATGGAGAAAAGAGCCACAAGAAGCATACCGAATACGAAATACGGAACACCATTCAAGAACATTGCAACCGGGAAGAAGACCTTGTCGAAAATGCCGCGCTTGTAAGCAGCAAATGCGCCAAGGAGGTTACCAACGATCCAGCCAAGGACAATTGTCGGGAACTGGATTGCAAGGGTCCATGGAAGACTTTCAGCAATGATTTCGCTAACCTTCTTGTTCTTGTTGAAGGAGAAGCCTAAATCACCGTGGAAAATACCGATAACATAATCAGCAAACTGAGAAACAATGTTCTTCTGAACAGGTTCCTTGACTTCGCGTTCTTCACCGGTAACAGGATCCTTGACTACAGAAACGGCAAATACAATATTGCCATCTGCATCATACACAAGGCGATTCAAGTCCTTGAGGTAGCCAAGCTTCTTTTCTGCAGCCATTTCTGGAGAAAGGCCGGCAGCAGACTGACCCATAAGAATGTCAACCTGGTCCTGGCCAAGGCGAGGCAAGGTAAAGTTGATGGCAACTGCGACGATAAATGTCAGCAAGTACCAAAAGCCCTTTTGCAGGACGTAACGTAACATAGGGAATTGTTTTAACATTTGTCGTTGTCCTTATTTAGCGAGTTTAAGGTGCCAAAGAATCTTTGTACCAGAGGCAACCCATGGGAGCTGTGCCGGTGCATACGGATTTTCTTCATTAGGCCAGTTAGTCCAAACGCGGTCGCTGAATTCGTAGAACTGTTCCGGGAGATACACAACTGGGATAGCCGGTTGGTCTTCCATGAAGATTCTGTTCAATACATGGTATGCAGCAGTCTTCTGTTCTTCGTCAGTCATAAGCGGGATTGCGTTCAAGAGGCTGTCCACTTCCGGACGGTATTCCGGGGAACCTGGCTTGTTGTAACGACCAATGTTCGTACCAGCCCAGGAGCCGATCGGCTGCCAGTCACGAGCGACGCCCATAACCTGGTTGAAACGGTCCCAAGGAAGGCTCGGGGAAACGTCAGCAGACGGCTTATCCATGATAAGGTCGAAGTTACCGTTACCCTTTGCCGGCCAGTAGGTACCGCCATCCACAAAGCCTTCACGAATATCGATACCGGCCTTGCGCATACCGTCAACAGCGATCTTTACGATTGCTTCCCAGTCGGTCCAACCGGCAGGGCAGGTAATGAACAATGTCGGGAGCTTTTGGCCCTTCATTTCCATGTGAGAAAGCGTGCTGTCATCGTTCCAAACAGACTTGATGCCAACGGAATCAAGCATAGCCTTCACAGCGTCAATCTTCTGTGCATCACGGAGAGACATGTTGACACCGTAAGTGCCAAGGTCTTCGTCATTGACATACTTAGCTTCAAGGCCCTTTGTCATGATAAGGCCCGGCTTCATGTCACCAGAGTACTTGGAAACAGCAAACTGGTCAAGAGCCTTGTAGTCGATTGCTGTAGCAAGAGCACGGCGGAAGGTCTTATTGTTAAGAGGTTCCTTTGTAGTATTGATGATGAACATCGGCATTGCACCCGGGTTGTAGTACGGCGGGTTCTTGAGCCAGGTGTGAACACCGGAGTTTGCCTTACGTTCGATACGTGGGATATAGCTCATGGAAGCGTCGAGCTTGCCTTCACGCATAGCGATTGTATTATGTTCGTTGTACTTGTAAATCGGGTGAACAATGTACTTAGGAGCAGGGAGCTTACCTTCGTGGAGAGCCGCATTGCCCCAGTAATCGTCACGACGAGCAAGGGTAATCTTTGTGTTAGAGAAGTCCTTAAGGTTATACGGACCAGAAACAACAGGAGCTTCGCCGGTCAACGGGTTTACGCTCATGTCCTGCTTCTTGACTTCATCCTTGGAACCGAACTTTTCGATAAGGGCGTTAAAGACATGTGCCGGAACAATGCGAACTGCCTGGAGAAGATCCATAACAGAAAGCGGGTTGTTACGCTTGTCCTTAGCAACGATAAAGGAAAGACGTTCGGTAAATTCTTCGGAATCCTTAGCGCGAAGGGTATCTACATGAATTGCAGAAATCTGATCGCTCGTGTTGATCGTGCCCTGGGCAAAGATGAACTTAACATCTTCGGAGTTCACTCGAACGCCATCGCTCCACTTGGCAGCCGGGTTCAAGTCAACAACGATACTGTCATTGTTGGAAAGTTCCGAAACCAGTGTACCAAGAAGCGGCTCAATAACACCATCGAGTGTGTTGTAAGTTACGAGCGGTTCGTACATCAAGTTGAAACGACCACTGACAGGCCATGCACACTGCCAGGCTTCAGCCAACGGGTTGAATGTGGTAGGGTCTCCAGTCTGCTGGCCGGAGAGGTAAAGAGTCTCTTCGCGAGGGAGCGCAGAACTGTCGGTATTAGAACCGCAGCCCACAAGCAAAGCACAACATGCCGGAACGGCTAGCGCAGTCCTGGCAACTTTGTTTAGAACAACCATTTGATCCTCATGTAAATAAGCCCAAATCGGGAATTAATAAAAAAATCAATTTTAATATAGATTATTGTTGGAATATTATGGTTGAAAAGATTTTGTAAAAAAGATAATTTCGGCAGTTTGTAAACTTTACTAAATAACTAACGTAAGGTAATTTTAATAAACAATGATAAAGCACGGTTAATAACAAAAAAAAAACACGCTACTTGAAAAAAATAAGGGCCCGCTTATGGCGGACCCTTATTTCCACTTAAAAGGAGCTAATGATTACTTAGCCTTTGCAGCCTTCTTGGCAGCGCACTTCTTGCAAGCAGCCTTAGCAGCCGGCTTTGCAGCCTTGCGCGGGTCACCTGCGTATACAGCAGCCTTGCCGAGTTCTTCTTCGATGCGGAGGAGGCGGTTGTACTTGCAAACGCGGTCTGTACGGGAGAGGGAACCGGTCTTGATCTGGCCAGCTGCAGTACCAACTGCGAGGTCAGCAATGAAGGTGTCTTCTGTTTCGCCAGA
>DCGZ01000015.1:0-137 GCA_002314675.1 Fibrobacter sp. UBA1765
AAATTTCAATGTTTCTGGATGGCCACGCTTCACTCGCCATGACATAGAAAGTTACAATTCCTATCTTCCGTCTTCCTTCTGTCTTCTTTCTTGTCTCTGGCTCTTGCATCTTAATTACCTCAAAGTAAGCGCAGCGA
>DCGZ01000015.1:247-10600 GCA_002314675.1 Fibrobacter sp. UBA1765
ATCCAGAACATTGCCCTGGATGGCCACGCTTCGCTCGCCATGACACGGTAAGTTACATTGCTGCCAACTAACTTCCGTCTTACGTCTTCCTCCTGATTCCTGTCCTCTGTATTTTAAATCTTATGAACAAAACTCTTCTTGTTATTGCTACTGGAAACCCTGGCAAGATCCGTGATTTTGCCGGGATTCTTGGTTCAGAAAAATACGAGTATAAAACATTAAAAGATGTCGGCTTTACGGACGATATTGTTGAAGATGCCGAAACCTTTGCCGGCAACGCAACGATCAAGGCTCGTGCCGTTGTGAAATGGCTTGCTGCCCGTGGTGTAGAGGCCTGGGTGCTTGCTGATGATTCCGGAATCCAGGTCCGAGCTTTGAATGGCGCTCCTGGAGTGTATTCTGCTCGTTATTGTGGCGTTCATGGCCATGATGAAGAAAACAACGAACTCTTGATGAAAAATCTGGAGCCGTTTGAAGATCGAGCCGCCCGTTATTACTGCGCTCTTGCAATGCTCCATACTTCTGACCCGGATGCAGAACCTAGGATTGTTGAAGGCGAATGCCGTGGCCACATTACAAAGAATCCTCGTGGTACGATGGGTTTTGGCTACGACCCGCTCTTTGTTCCTGATGGCTATGACAAGACCTTTGCAGAATTAACCATCGAAGAAAAGAAGGGCATAAGCCATCGTGGCAATGCCATTCGTAAATTGCCGGGCTTGCTTTAGTGCGTATTGTCGTTTTAGCAACTGGTGGAACTATTGCCGGAGTCGGCGAACCTGGTAAGAATACCGGATATGAATCAGGGCAAATAGCTGTAGCTGACCTGGTTAGCGCTGTTCCTGAAATTTGCAAACTGGCTGAAATTTCTGCCGAGCAGATTTGCAACGTAAATTCCGACGATATTACTGCAGAAATCTGGTTGCAGCTTGCAAGGCGGATTGATGAACTTTGCGGTTCTTCAAGTGTCGATGGCGTCGTGGTTACTCATGGTACAGACACCATGGACGAAACCGCGTTCTTTTTGGCATTGACGTTAAAGACTAAAAAGCCTGTTGTTTTGACGGGCTCCATGCGCCCCGCGACCGCTGCAGAACCTGATGGCCCGGCAAATCTTTTTGGTGCTGTAAAGTCTGCTGTGGAACTTGCGAAAAATAACACTACAAATAGAAACGTTTATGTGTTCTTCGGTGGGGAACTTCTTGACGCATGCAAGGTTCAAAAATGCAGTGCAAGCGATTTGCAGCCCATGCACGCAGACGAAATGCCAGTGACCGAATTACCTTGCTTTGATGTTAGTTGTGTGACGACACTTCCGAAGGTAAACGTTGTTTATTTCGGTGTGGATTCAGACCCGCGCATGCTAGAATATGCGGCAAGCATTTCGGATGGCATTGTAATTGCAGGAGCCGGTTCCGGTGAATTTAGCAAGGCGTTTTCTGATGCTCTAAGGCACGTAGAAATCCCGGTTGTTGTAAGCACGAGAATCAATCATGGCTATGTGACCTTGAACGAAGCGTTTGCAAATGGAAGAATTTCTGCCGGGCACTTGCCTCCACAGAAGGCGGCCGTGCTTTTGAGGCTTGCTTTGATGCAAACTCATGAACAACTAGAAATCAATAAGTATTTTAGTCTGTTTTAAATGCGAAAAAGCTTCCTTTTAAAAGGAAGCTTTTTTGATAAAGAAAAGCGACGCTCTCGTTAGAGAACGCCGCTTTGTGTGTGCTTTTTTTGAGGAGAATGAACTAAGAATTTTATCTAGAACTTGCGTTCTACACGGCGGCCAAGCATTTTGCCCTGTGCATTGTATTCGATGACGATTGCTCGTTCTGCAGGGAGCGTTGCCGGGCGCTTCGCTCCGCTAAAGAGAAGTCTTCCTTGCATGTCGAGTATGCGCACGGAAGCGACTTCGTTGCGACTGTAATTGATTCTTGCAAAGCCGGTTTCTTCGGAAGAACTGCTTTCGATGCCTTCGCTGCTGGAAGATTCTTCGATGTTTTCGGAACTGCTTGATGCATTTGTGGAACTGGAACTTTCGACTTCGCTAGAAGAACTTGCACTTGGGTCGTTCACGATGATGTGGCGAATGTCAATGACAGTGTCTTTTGCGGAACCGACTGTTTTTACGATGTAGTTAAAGTCGCCTGCTTCGGTCGGAGTACCGCTTATGTTGATTTGCTTGTTTGCGTAGTCGACATTTACAGTAATGCCCTTCGGGAAGTTTTCGTATGCAACGTCCTTTGCACCAGTCCAAGTGTAGCAGAAGTCTACGATTGGTTCACCAAGATTGATTGTTTGACTGCTTGAACCAGCACCGCACTTTTTGAGTGTCGTTTCTACTTCGCCTTCAACTTCGAATGTTACAAATTCAGACATCTGTGTAAGGCCGTTGTTGTCGGTGACGACTGCGACTGCGGAGTAGGTTCCTGCGGAAAGGCCAGAGACTGTTACCAGGAACGGTGCGGCAGTTGCAGAGCCTACCTTGTCGTTACCGATGTAGAAGTCCACACTCTTGACGGAACCGTCGCCAGCACTCTTTGCAGCAGTAAGCAGCACGCCGGTGCCGACTTCATACTTGGCGTTGGCAGTGGGAGCACTCAGCTTGACTTCGGCAGCCTTCTTGTTGATGCCAAATGCCTGGTTGTAAGAGGGCATGGAACCGTAGCGGCCGCCAACGCCTGTGATATTCGGAAGGTCAGTCGGCAAGGTTGCAACAGTGCGTTTTTCCCAGGAGTAAGGTGGGTTGAAAGTTGCAGCCTGGGGAACGCCCTGAGTCACAGTACCGTTGTAGCGGTGTTGCTGCTTGGTATTGGCGTCAAAAGTTACTCCGCTGAAATAAACGTAACCGTTGTCGCCCCATTCAGCCAGGTAACCGTTGCCGTTCTTGATGTAGCTGTTTTCGTAGCGGACGTATGCCTGTGCCGTAGAAGCATGGCCGTTTGCGCCAGCGATGAAGAAACGGTTGCCATCCACCAGCTGGTTATAAATGTGAACCTGGGAACCATTAACTTCGCCAGTAACCTTGGGAACGCGACCATAAGAATTGTGCCAGTAATTATTGGCGTAAGTCAGGTGGGCGTCCTCCACAAGGGCCATGTAAGGATCGGTACCCCAGCAGTTGTATTCGTTGGCACCATCCAGGTCGGTGTAGCTGATGGTTGCATTATCCACGAATTCCATGTCCATGCCATCAGATATCCACTTGTAGCTGATATGGTCTGCCCAGAAGTTCTTGATATGATTGTTCTTGTCGCCGCTGGTTTCAAGGCCGTCGCCCGCTTCAATCAAATGCGGGTTCACGTCATAGATGGCCAAATTACGATAAATGTTATTATGGCCGCCTTCATTCCAGCGGTTGTTGAGGGATGCTCCGCGAAGGTTTGCACCACGACCCATACCGACCAGGCTCTTGTTGCCCTTGATGGTAATCCAGTTGCTCCAGGACTGAAGATTGTCGCTTTCCTTCACGATTTCAAGGCCGGACTCGCCCAGAGAAGAGCAGGAATTTGCCTGGAAGGCGATGCGGTAGAAAGTATTGGTCTTGCCGGTGACCGCATTCTTTTCGCCACAGGTGGTGCGGCACCAAGTACGGCCCTGCCTGGTGGCTTCGGTAACGGCGTTGCGGAACTGACGGAAGTCGTAAGTTCCTTCGGGAACGAGAATTGTCACGGCATCATTGGATTGCAGATATTTGCGGATAGATGCAGAGTCCGTTGCGATGACGATGTTACCCTTGTCGCCGCCTGTCGTGACCGCGCCATAACCTTCTGCCTTGATGTTCAATGTGAACAGCAGGACGGCATTCTTGTCGGATTCGCTGCCAGTCCAGATCCACTTGGACTGAGTATTGGGAGCAAAACCGTTGAGAGCAGCTCCACTTGGCATTTTACTGTTTGCGTAGCTGAGTGTAGTTGCGTTTCCCCACTGGCTAAGGTCACGGCCCTTGTTCTTCCATGCGGTATTGCTTACGCTGGGCTTTGCCTTCCAATCACCGCCACTGTAATAAGATCTGTCGAGGTCGTCGATCTGCACCATTACTCCCGGGGCACCGCTGCCATTTACGCCGACAACGGAGAATGCGTTTTCACCTGGCAAGAGTGTCATAGGAATGAAGCGGACGCGGCCAGCCTGATTATCTTCGGCCAGCAAGGAGCCGTTGTGGTAAAGACGATAGCCGCCATCTGCCACAATCCAAACACCGGGACCCTTTCCTGCGTTGTAGGTGGCGGCGATGAGCTGAGAGCCCACCTTGTCGCCAGCGCCCAAATTTACATCTGTAGGGAGTGTTACGACTTCAGTAGGAGCGATTGCTGCAAAAGATGTTACTGCAGCGGCTGCCATACCCATTGTAAAATGCTTTAAATTCATATCCAATCTCCAATTTTTTCAAAATCTATATAAACGATAGTGCTTAGGGAATATCCATAACAAGAATACCGTTGTTCCTAGACAACGCCTTTTGTAATAATTTTTGCCTTGTATGCCACATTATTACTAGATTATTGGACGTGAACGAAAAACCTACACAACGCAAAATTTTTGAATATCTGGACTACCGTGAATGGTTGCGGGATTATTATCAATCTCGCAAGGAAATCAACGCGGCTTTTTCCCTGCGTGCGTTCTCCGATAAAATCGGATTTAAGGCAAAGGACTTTATTTCGCGTGTAATGCAGGGAACAAAGAACCTTTCCGATGAAAGTGCCGGTAAAATTGCGTCTGGCTTAAAGCTTGGTAAGCGTGAGTCTGAATATTTCTTGGCGTTGGTTGGTTTTAACCAGGCTGAAACTAGCGAAAAGCGTGACCAGTTCTTTGCGCAAATGCAAGAAACCTTGAAGGTTGTTCGTTTTACGGAATCGCAGCACCTGATGGGAATGTACCAATACCAGGTTTATTCGGATTGGCGTCATCTAGTTGTTCGTTCTCTTATCGGCATGTACGGATTTTCGGGGGACTTCAAGGGATTGGGTAATAGGGTCCACCCGAAAATCTCGCCGGAAGAGGCGAAGGAATCCGTGGAACTTCTTGAAACCTGTGGCTTGATTGCTAAAAAAGAAGACGGTTCCTACGAACTTACGCAAAGTGCCATTACAACGGGCGACAAGACTTCAAAAGTCGCCTTGCGCGGTTTCCATCAAAAGTGTTTGCAACTTGGCGCCGATTCCATCGACCGCGACGCTCCGTCGGAACGCAATATCAGCGGTCTTACTCTCGGTATTTCAAAAGATGGCTACGATCGCATCGTAGAGCGCATCAACGCATTCCGCAAAGAAATAGCGCTCCTTGCCGAAGAAGATGCCGAGGCTGATAGCGCCTACCAAATGGAAATTTGCCTATTCAAGGTAGGCGGCAAAAAGTAGCTGTTTTAATCTTTTACGCAGCGCACGGATTCGAATGTGTTCGTAGCTTGCGATGCAAATTCTGCTTCGGTAGAATAGTACCTGAGAATTATGTGCTCTGCGGTATTTTCGGAGCTCTTGTCTGCTGTCCAGAAATAGGCCGTGTATTTGGAATCAAAGAATGAACTTTCGTAAGCACCTGCTGGCAATGCGTTAAAGCCCCAGCGGTTTGTACCGTTGCTCTTTGTCCAACCATCGATTGAAAGCAGGTCTATGCCTGGAGTATTCTTTGTTAAAATTTCAAAGTCTTCGACAGTCGGCAAGTGCCAGCCATCCGGGCAAATTTCACTTGCTGTTTTCCAGTCGTAAAGTCTTCCGTACTTTTCACAGTACTCCTTGGAATCGTTAAAACAGTGGTTGTCTCCCTTGTCCACATTCACATTTTCTGCCATCCAGACTTGTGAATCAATTTTAATTGTCTTGTGCTTTACGCCTTCAATTTCAAGACTTCCATACTTGAATGAAGGTTCCCAAGGCTTGTAATCGTCGGTAGTGTCGAATTTTACGTTTGTCGAATATGTTGAAAGTACGCATCGCACAGACATACCGTGATCCTTGTAGTAAAAACCGGATGGAGAAAGTTTGTCGTCATTGTGCAAGAATGCAGCTCCGCCTGCAGTTCCTTCATCCACTTCAGTGCTTGTCCAAAAGTAGGCGAACTTTCCTGTAGGCTGGAATTCTTCGTTGTCGCTGTTGCGCCTGCCGGCAGCCATTGCCGCAAAGCCGAACCTGTTGATGGAGGCCTCTATGCTATCGTGTGCATTCCAGCTTTCCGCATCTTTCAAACTTGTGGCAACGCCCTCGCTACGATTGATCAAGTCGATGTATTTTTCCAGTTCAATCCATTCTTGCTTGCTTGGCAAGTGCCAGCCTTGCGGACAAATTCCGCGTACATTGCCGAAGCCGCCGCCAATTGCCTTAGTAGAGAATTCCTTATCGATGTTCATTGCGGCGGTCCATGAGTAAAGTGGCCCGAACTTTTCGCAATTTTCCTTTTTGTTGTCTGGGCACCAGACATGGCTTTTCAAGTTCTTTGTTTCGCTTGAATCTGTGTAGCGCAGGTTCTCTGCCATCCAAATATATTCGCCAAATTGAACAACCTTGTATTTGTTCTTGTCGCGTTTGTCAACAAAATAACCGTCTGTAATTTTTATGGAAAAATCACCATCGCCATTAAGCTCTTCAAAATCTGCGACATGGTCTGTGCATGCTGTAAATGCAATGGCAGAAGCTACAATAGACGCGGCTAGAATAGGGTACTTAAAATGTTTGCGATTTATGATATTCCCTGCTTAAAAACCTACTGAAAAAACAATGGCGGCTATGGAAGCTGCTCCCAAAATACCGGTAAGGGCGAATAAGCCGTTTCTATCGCTTTGGTAGTCCTTGATATCTTGTTTAACTGTATCGTATTGGTATTGGGAAGTGACTCTTTTCTTTGCCAGGTCGGCTGCATGCTTGTCTGCAATTATAGCCTCGGAACCGCAGAATACTGTAGCTGCAACAAGTATACTTGGCGCGATCCACCTACGAAATGCGCTTTTGCGTGGCTTTGCGCGTTCAAAACGGTAAACAGATTTTTGTGCATTTTGCTCCTGTAAAGTTGGCTCGGAAATGTCAATTTTAGAAGGTGCAGGAGCGTACACGCTTTGTGTGGTGGCTGGCTCGTTTGCAAATAATAGCGATGTAAACAAGAAAAGGAAAAAGAAGAACTTCATTTTCCAAATATAAATAAAACGGATTTAAAAAGATTATGAAAAAAGGAGGCTTGCTTGCCTCCTTTGCTTATTTCAATCTTGGCCAGTAGCCTTCTGGCTTCTGGTTTTCGTACATTACCTTGATGCGGTCTGCATCGGCAGGGATCCTTTGAACAAAGAGTTCGTCGATAATGCCCTTGAAATACTGGCCTGTTGTATCTTTGCCAATTTCTTGTCGGCCAATTACAAAGTCGTTTTCTGTGTAATACTTGTCTTCAAAGTAACCTGTTGCCCCGGAATCATCTGCAAGTACTCCGTTAAGGTAAAGCTTGAAATCTTCTGCCTGTTGTACGATGGTAAGCATAGCCCATTCATTAGCCTTTGCCGTGGAATCGGCTCTGTACCAGTGACGCCATGTGTTATTGAAGGTGCAATCCTTGCAAGTGTCTGCGGCAATGGTATCGGTCTTTGTTTCGTAACGTTCAAAGAGCCAGCCTTCGTTGCTTGCGAAATACTTCAAGTGGAACTGCGTCGAGCCCTTGCCTAGAACAAATCTGCTTGTAGAAATGTCTTCTACCTTTGCCCAGACTGAAATGCTCATCGTGTCGTTCATGTCAAAGCTCAAGCCCGCAGAACATGACTGTTCGATATCCACATAGGAACTCTTGCCGTTGTAATAGTATGCGGCACCAACTGAGCCTGTAGTGTCTACTACATTGTATGGAGTTCCATTTTGCAAGTTGGCCACATCGATTGCTGTTTCCGTACCTTCGTCAAAGTGCCAAGCCGCGATAAAGTTTTTGCTGAATACGCCTGGAGCGCTTGCGCTTGTTCCTTCACTAAATGAAAGAGTAATGGAGTCCTTGCTGTTTGCCTTTAACGTGTCGAGCAGTACCCAGAAAACGGCCTGTTCGCGCTCTGCGTTAAAGTAGCTCTTGTCGAGCTTTAGCATGGTCTTGCCACGCTTTGCGACCCATGCGCCGTTTGTCTTTGAAACCTGTTCGAAGTCAATGTCGCTTGCTCCAAGGCGGAGTGCGATTGGAACTTGCGTTACCGTGTTTTCGATATCAAGCCCGGCAAGGGAATACTTGAACTGCAGTTGTAGTGGTTCAACAATAGTATCAGTTTGTACGGAGTCCTGCTTTTCTTCAGTTTCTGTAACTAAGGAAATATGGCCGTTGGCGATAATTTTGATAGGCTCTTCGAACTCGACAGAGTCTTTGTTTATGCGAATTGTTGAAATTTCTGAGGCAGGCAAGGAATCTATTGCTATTTGCCCATTTTTTACAATGATTTCGCGAAGGAATGTCGTTCCTGGGATTGAAACCTGCAAAGTATCGCCGTTTTTGTGATCGCCGGCGTCGAGAATGAGTGTCCCTGGCAAGGAAAGCTTATGAGAATATGTGGAATCTTCCTTGGAAAGTCCTAACTTAAGCAAAATTTCGCCGTTAGAACTGTTGGCTTCTATGGCGAACGTTTCTGGCAAGGAATCCAAAGAATAAAACCCGTTGGAATCTGTGGTGGTTCCCCAGCGTTCCGGTAAAGTATCCTTGAAAATGTTGAAATCTTCTGGGATGCAGCGAACTGATGTCTTGGCTGCGACTCCACCGCCTGCCAAGGTAAGTGTGCCCGAAATAGAGGCGAACTCGGGATTGCCGATTTCGGCGCTGTTGCCTGCTACATTTGAATCAGAGGAACAGGCTGCCATGGCAACCACAAAAACCCCGGCGACTGCCGAGGGTAGCAAGCCATATAATGCGGATTTCCTAATAATCACCCCCTAAATATAAAATGAAATTTCAAAAAAAGTGTTGTCTAAATCATCTTATCGTTGTTTCTAGACAACGGGGTTCCCTTAACTCGTTAAAAATCAAAGACTTACGTAATTTGTTGAAATGTTTTTTGTTAAATTTTATGGTATGAAAAAATTTATCGTTCCCGTAATTTTGCTTTTTGCTGTAGCAGCGTTGTTCTTTTACCTCCGTTTTGACGATTTCAACCCGTCAAATATAGACGGAGCTTCCTATTTGAATGCTCGTGCCAAGGTGGATGCCCTTGAACTTGAGCTTTACAAGGCAAAAGACGATCCGGAGCGCCATGCCGAAATTTTGGCGGAACTCAACAAGGCGTGGATTGCCGTGGAGGCGATTCGTGAACCTGTAAAGGAAGAGCCTGTTAGCGAACCGGAAGTTGCCGTTCCTGCCAAGGAAGCTGCAACTGCTACAGAAGCTTCTCCGGACGACCAGAAGATGATTTTTATTGCACTTGGCGTGGCTGTATGCGCCATTTTGCTGGTTTTTGTAATTGTTCTGCTTAAGAAGGTTTTCAAGAAGAATGGTGTCGATGACCTTGAAGCTCAAAAGGCCGCCCTTTCTGGAGCTGCAAAGGATGAAGAACCGCTTGTTATCGAAGAACGCTTCCGTAACCCGAAAGGCGGCTTTTCTGGCGAGGACTTGACTTTTACCCGTGTTCGTGGCAGCAAGCGTCCTTCTATTATTGATGAAGCCAACGCATTTGCCGAAGCTGAACGCGAAAAGAAAAAGCAGGAAGATGCCGAACATGCAGCCGAAGTCGGCAATTCGATGACTCCGAACCAGACCGCAGCCTCGTTTGCATTTGAAGATTCCGATGGCATTCCTGAAAACAGGATTATGTCGACAAGTCCAGGTTCAAAGCCGCCGCTTCGCCCGACTGCAAAGGAACGCATTACTTCTGCCTTGCAGAATCTTTCTAGCGCTCTTTCGCGTCCGCGTGGAATTTCCCGTGACCAGACAATGCACCTTCGTACGCAGAGCCATAATACCATGATGGGCATGCGCAGCGTAGGCCGCAATCCGCTCGATGTAACGCGCTTTGACAAGGAACAGGCAGACCTTACTACTGTAAAAAAATTGAAGAGCCAGGGTTGCACTCCGGGAATGATTGCTCAGAAAATGAATATTTCCGAGTCGGATGCGGAAACGCTCATTACCAAGGTACGTGAAAAGGAAAACTGAGGTCGCACTTTCAGTGCTTTGAGGCGTGAGGTCGTAAGTAAGATGCAAGAGCCAGATGCAAGATGCAAGAAATTTGTAACACACAGTGTCGTTGCGAGCGAAGCGCGGCAATCTAGTCAGTGAACTAGGCTTGTTCTAGATTACTTCGCGTTGCTCGTAATGACAAGTTAAGATACAAGAATACAGAGGACAGAAGACAGTAGGAAGACGAAAGACGTAAGGCGTAAGAAGGAAGGTAGGAATTGTAACTTTCTATGTCAT
>DCGZ01000016.1 GCA_002314675.1 Fibrobacter sp. UBA1765
TTTCTTGTCTCTGGCTCTTGCATCTGATTTTGTCATCACGAGCAACGCGAAGTGATCCAGAACATTACCCTGGATGGCCGCGCTTCGCTCGCCATGACATAGAAAGTTACAATTCCTATCTTCCGTCTTACGTCTTCCTTCTGTCTTCTTTCTTGCGTCTGGCTCTTGCATCTTGATTACCTCAAAGTGAGCGTTGCGAACGACCTCATGCCTCAAGCACCGAAGGTGCGACCGGATTCCTGGCTCCTGTTCTCTGTCTTCTGTCCTCTGTTTTTTTGCATCTTGCGTCTGGCTCTTGTATCTTTCATAGGCACTAAGTGCTGTTCTGGTATCTGAATTATGTCTGCTCCTGGTAAAATATTATTTCTTTTGCATGCGCACTTGCCGTTTGTGCGCCACCCGGAGCACGATAGGTTCTTCGAAGAAAACTGGCTATTTGAAGCTATTTCCGAAACTTACTTGCCCCTAGTTCAGGCCATGAGGCGCTCCCTTGAAAAGGGCGTTCCAGGCATGTTTAATTTGAGCGTTTCTGCGCCACTCATCGAAATGCTTTCTGATGAGCTTTTGATCGAAAGGTTTTCTCGCCATTTGCAGAAGCAGCTTGAACTTTGCGAAAAGGAAGTGGAGCGCTTTAAGGAAGGCCCGCAGGCAACACTTGCCAAGTTCTACCTGGAACGCCAAAAGTCCCTGATCGATACCTGGGAAAACCGTTGCAAGCGAAACATTCTAAAGGAATTCCTTGCTCTTGAAAAGGCTGGAAAGCTGAACTTGCTTACCTGTGTAGGTACGCATCCGTTTTTGCCTGCGTATCAAAGCGATCCAAAGACAATTCGTGAACACTTGGATATTTCTGTTCGCTGCTTTGAACGCGCCTTCGGCAGAAAGCCCCTTGGCGTATGGATTCCTGAGTGCGGATATTTCCCGAATTTGGATGCATACCTTGCAGAAGCCGGGATAAAGTATTTCTTTTTAGAAACGCATGGCGTGCTTCTTGCAACCCCGGTGCCAAAGTACGGCGTGTTTTCGCCGATAAAGACTACGCACGGCTGTTATTGCATGGGTCGTGAACAGGCTAGTTCACAGGAAGTCTGGAGCAGAAAGACCGGTTACCCTGGGCATCCGGAATACCGTGAGTTTTTCCGTGACATAGCACATGAACGCGAACGTGAATACCTTGGCGAATACTTCTTTGCTGGCGAAAATGCAATTGACACCGGTTTGAAGTATTACCGCATTACAGGCTCCGAACAAAAGGAATTTTACCGCCCGTGGAATGCAATGCAGCTTGCGCATGACCATGCCCGCGTGTTCATTGCACATCGCGACGCTACCGTTTCGGAACTGCTCCCTAGAATGGAAGGCAACAAGGTCGCGCTTCTTTGCCCGTACGATGCGGAACTTTTTGGACACTGGTGGTTCGAGGGGCCTTATTTCCTGGAAGCTTTGCTAGAACGCGCAGCGGCTTCTTCTACGCTTGAATTTGCTGGTGCAGATACTGTAATGCTTCAGTCGGCTGATCCAGAAGTCCATGCTCCCGCATTTTCTAGCTGGGGCGAGGGCGGTTTTGGCGGCGTTTGGATCAACTCCGAAACAGAGCAGTACTACCCGGAATCGTATCGCATGCGTGCTATGATAGATTCGCTTGAATCGAAGAAAATCAAGCTTCCAAGGCTTCGTAGAATCATTAAGCAGATGAAGAGGGAACTCTATCTTTTCCAGAGTTCCGACTGGGCTTTCATGATTCATAACCACAGTGCTGAAGGCTATGCAAGGCAGCGTCTTGCCGACCATTACCAGAACTGCTGTGCGCTTTTCCGCATGGCTAGTTCAAAGTCCAAGGATACAAAGCTCCTTGAACGCCTAGAGGCTACGGACAACATCTTCTCGTGGATGTAGAGAACCAGCGCCTATCTTTTATAATTCACAATTCATAATTCTTAATTCTGAATTCAAATTGCCCATGCGTGTTGTTGTTTCTGCCCTTATAAGTATTGAGGGCAAGTATCTGCTTTGCCTTCGTGGAGCGGGTGTATATCCGTTTTTTTGGGAACTGCCGACAGTTGAACTAGATGATGGGGATACTATCGAGGATTCCCTGGAAACATTCCTGTTCAGTGAACTTGGCTTGAGGGTTGGCGCGAAAAAGTTCCGTGGAAAATTAACCACCGGGTTAGAAGCGGAAGCCTGCTTACATTACCTTATTGAAACCGAGGTTGTTGGAGGTCGTTTTTCACTTGGCATGTACCAGGATGCCAGTTTCGTGAACCTGAATAAGGTTTTTCGATGGAATTTGACTCCGCATACGTTATTGCAGTTGACCAGATATGCAGCTGCCTAGCGTTTTTTGTGTGCCCAAAATCACAAGACTTGAATTTTATTGCCGTAAAGCGAAATATTTTAGTTAACACTTTGCTATGAAGCAAAATTTTAACTAAATTCACTTTAGCTTTTAACTAAGGAGTCAAAAGATGAAAAAAGCTCTTATCGCACTTTCCTGCGCTGCAGCAATCGCATTTACAGGCTGCTATGGCAAAAACGCAGCATTCAACAAGCTCCATAACTGGAACGGCACCCTCGGTGACAAGTGGATCAACTCTGTTGTTCACTTTGTTTTGTTGATTATCCCGGTTTACGAAATCTGCCTCGGTCTTGTTGACCTCCTCGTTCTCAACACTGTTGAATTCTGGACTGGTTCCAACCCGCTCGCAGCTGGCGACACCTACTATGAAAAGGACGCACAGGGCAACCAGGTTGCAGCAGTTAAGAATGCTGACGGTTCTATGTCTGTTGAACTCACCGACGCACAGGGCAACAAGGCTAACCTTACCCTCCAGCGCGATGAAAACGTTGTTCGTGCTCTCGACGCACAGGGCAATGTTGTAGCTCAGTACGACGTTAAGTAATTCTTTCTAGAATTGCTCGTTAAAAAGCCTCGCTCCAAAAGAGCGGGGCTTTTTGTATTACCTACAATCGCGGATGTTTAATCTTCGTAATGACCCTTGCAAGAGATCACGTCGATAACGTCACCGGAGACCCGGTAAACCAGGCGGTTGGTATCGTCGATTCGGCGGCTCCACGCACCGGTAAGATTCCCCTTCAAGGGTTCGGGTTTACCGATGCCGTCTCCGGCGTTACGCTCCACGTCTTTCAGGAGTTGGTTGATGCGCTTGAGGGTTTTCTTGTCTTGGGACTGCCAGTACACATAGTCGCTAAAGGCGATTTCAGAAAAAGCAATTTTACTCATTCTCCATAGCCTCCAACTCATCCATTGTCTTTACGATAACCTTCCCCGCCTTGATGGCGGCAGCGCTTTCTTCCAGGAACTTCATGTTGCTTTCGCTGTAGAAGGGGTCCTGGGCGGCGATGTCGAAAGGAATGCGGTTCTCTCTCAGGACCGCCTTGACGAACAAGTTGAGGGCAGAGGATGTGGACAGCCCTACTTCTTTACAGAACTTGTCGAAACGTTCCTTGTCCTTGGTTTCGATTCGTGCGGAAATTGTAGAAAGTGCCATAGCTAAACCTCCATTTTCCGACAATGTAATACATTCGCTTGCAGTTTGCAAGCTACTTTGGCGTAATGCAGCTGATTCTGCCATTTTTTCCCTTATTTTATTTGATTTTTTGATGAAATGAGACAACGTCAATTAACTACGCTTTGCAAAGCGTAAGTTTTTGTATCAACGGTATGGTTTTGTGGTGTGAAACGCTAAGTTTGTTTAAGCATAGTATCTCCTTTGGTAAAAAAATCACCTGATATTTATCAGGTGTGCAGGAGACTTTTTTGGGGACTGTAAAGAACAACATAACAAGACCTTAAAATTTTTCAAGGTTTTGTTTGTTAAAGGTTTGTAATTTTTCTAGGGTGGTTCGGATTTCTTTTTTGCTCTGCTGTTAACTTTTATATTTTTTTTGGAATCTTAGGAGTTCTAATGAAAAAAAATTGGATTGCTGTGCTTGCGATAATGTTGCTTGTTGCCTGCGGCGACGATAATGGCTCCAGTGCCAGTGGCGACGAAAGTTTTTCCTCTAGCGAAGTCAAGGACAGTTGCTCCTCCAGCGTCATTCCCGGCTCCGACCGGGAATCTAGCAGTTCTGTGAAGGTTTCCAGTAGTAGTGTGGTGGGTTCCTGTTCGTCTGAATTAGGCGAGTCGGGGCTTGAGGCAATTTCCGCAATGGCTTACTATTGTGTCCATGATTCTGCAAAGGTTGATTCCCTTTTGGCAATCTATAAGGCCGATGGTAATTTCGGGGATATGACGACATCGTTTGCCGATTGCGCCTACAGAATGTCCTTTGATCATTTGGAAGGTGATGTTGTTGTGCCGTCACCACTAGAAATGTTTTACCTTAATGAGAAACCTTACTCTAATTTTAAAATTTCGTGGGTAAAGTTCAGGGAGACGATTTATAAATTTTGGCAGGATGACTTCGGTGTTGGGCCATGCAACAGGGATTTCGAAAACGTCGTGAAACGCAACCAGGATTCCCTAAGTGAATCGCCAAGATATTTTATATGCACTGATAGAAGACCTGGTTATTACAGCGAAATAAATTGGGTCTCTGCCTCGGCACTTCAAGTGGCTACCTACGGCTTGGAATGTGACAGCTCTGATTATCGTTCAATAACGGATAGCGCAGGTGGCTCCATGTATGTTTGCGATAGAGGTGATTGGCGCTTGCCTATGGATGTTGAAAAAGAATATGGGTTGTGTAAGGCTGAAAACAACGGTGAAGTCAAAGCCGGCGAAATATACGAGTACATCTGCGATTCTGCAAGTTGGAAACTGAACGAGTTGGTCCTAGTGGATTCCTCTGATAACCGTGAATTTCGTGCCCTGAAAATAGCGGGCCTTTACTGGATGAGCGAAAATTTCAAAACGGACTCTTCCAGGTATTTTTGGAATGAAGTCATGGATGAAAATTTCTGCCCGAAAGGGTGGCGAATTCCCTCAGATAAAGAATGGAAATCCATGCTGGATACTTTGCGTGGTGTAAGAGCGAATGAATATCCCATGAATTTGATTGAGGGGTTTGGATTTGTGAATTGGTGGAGCTCTACCGAATATGGTGCGGACAGCGCTGTGGTATTTGGAATTGACTATCACCCCATGGATTATGCGAGTTCGCGGAAATTTACATATCATAGAGGTATTCAACCCAAGGAATCCAAATACAGATATGATTACGCCCGCTGCGTGAAGGATGGACCCATTCAGTAGGGTGGTTGCCCGATTGAAAAACTTTGCTGCAATGTTTAAAATCCCCGAAGATGCAAAGGTGTTTTCCTATCGTCTAATCAACATTTCTGGCAAGGTCCCTGAAAATCCTGTCCGGTGGAAGTTGACCTATATGGATCAGTATGGCCGAGGTGGCTCCTTGGATATTGTCACCCAATTTGAATAGGCGTGTAAGCTTCAGTTGCCTTTTAGGGTGTCTTTGCCCCCAAAAATTAAGTGGTGTTTGGATTTTTTTCGTCTGATTTTTATAGATTTTCGTTGAAATTTTTAACTCTGGCGCCTTGTGACGCCTTATAAAAGGTCGCAATATGCAGATTGATTTGAATAACGTGGATTGGAAGACCCTTCCGTTTGGCTACTCTGATACCGATTACAACGTTCGTTGCTATTACCGCAACGGTCAGTGGGGCAAGATCGAAGTCTCCTCCGACAAGAACATCAGCATTCACATGGCTGCAACCTGCCTCCACTACGGTCAGGAAGGTTTCGAAGGCCTGAAGGCTTACACCGGCAAGGATGGCAAGGTCCGTCTGTTCCGCGTGGACGAAAACGCAAAGCGCATGCAGAGCACTGCAAACCGCGTTCTCATGGCTGTTCCGCCTATCGAACTTTTCCGCGAAATGGCTCACCTGGTAACCAAGCTGAACGCTCGCTTTGTTCCGCCGTATGGCCATGGCGCAACCCTTTACATCCGCCCGCTCCTCATCGGTACTGGCGCAGAAGTTGGCGTTAAGCCAGCTGACGAATACCTGTTCATGATGTTTGTCTGCCCGGTCGGTCCTTACTTCAAGGATGGCTTCAAGCCCGTTGACATGATGATCAGCCGTAACTACGACCGCGCCGCTCCTCAGGGTACCGGTACTGTCAAGGTTGGCGGTAACTACGCTGCTTCCCTCCAGTCTCTTGCCGAAGCCAAGAAGCTCGGCTACTCCAGCACCATCTATCTGGATGCCAAGGAAAAGAAGTACATCGACGAATGCGGTCCGGCAAACTTCTTCGGTATCAAGGGCAAGTCCTACATTACCCCGAAGTCCGAATCCATCTTGCCGTCTATCACCAACAAGAGCTTGCAGCAGC
>DCGZ01000045.1 GCA_002314675.1 Fibrobacter sp. UBA1765
TTCTTGTCTCTGGCTCTTGCATCTTGATTACCTCAAAGTGAGCGGAGCGAACGACCTCACTCCCCAAGCACCGAAGGTGCGACCTCACGCCTGACTTCTGATTCCTGACTCCTGACTCCTGTTCTCTGTTTTGTATCTGTTCTAGGTTGGTAGTGTATGAGAAATAAATATTTGGCAAAGGTACTTGTAGCGAATAAGTTCGCTTCTGAAGATGATGTGCGTACTTATTGGCCACAGGTTTCTGCCGAAAAGGATTTTGGCCAGGTACTTTTAGCAGCTGGTAAAATCGATGAAAAAACATATAGACGCGTTCTTGCCTATGTAATGCAGCTCGAAGCCAAATCCGCCGCTGCCGTACAGCCTTCTCAAGCTGCAGCTCCCCAGAGTTCCGGGGCTACATTTGGGCGTAGCGAAAACAAGCCTGTCGCGTCTCAGGTGCCGCAAGCGGCACCACAAGCCGCAGAACAGCGAGTTGCCAAGCCAGAAGCCAAGCCTGCCTTGCAAATTGAAGGAAACAACAGCCTTTATGGTAGCACAGTTTCTTCTTCTGGCGTTCAAGTCGAAACTGTAGCGGGCCTTGAATCCACAAAGCTTGCCGGAGGCTTTAAGGTTTCTACAGCTCAAGGTACCGAAGAAGACAAGTCTGGAAAGCTTCCTGACCGTTTTGTTCTTGGAACTGGTGATGGAGAACCGGTTGCCGTACCGGAAACAATCACTTCTGCAAGTTCCATTGTTGAAATCATTGCGTACGCAAGAGCGTTCCAGGTAACGGATGTTTACCTTTATGACAATCGCCCGATTGTTTTGCGTCGCTTTGGGATGCTGTACCCGGCAAGCGAAGATGTGATTGCAACGAACCGTCTGAGTGAATGGCTTCTTGAAATGTCAAAAGGCTTTGCTGATTTGTACACGCCTTCTGTCGGTAAAAATTTCCGCAGGACGTTTGCCCTTGCCGGTGTCGGTCGTGCGCGGCTTGTAGTAACTTGGTCCGGCGTTACTCCGTCGATTTCGATTCGCCTTATTGCAACGCAAACCCCAGATTTTTCGAGCCTGTTTTTGCCTGAATTCTGTTCAGAATTCGGAAATTTGGAAAGAGGCCTTGTCTTGATTGCTGGCCCTGCTGCAAGTGGTCGTACAACTACGCTTACCGCCTTTGGCGAAGCCATTGCCGCTTCAAGGTACACTTTCCTTGAAACTGTTGAAAAGCCTGTGGAACGCCTTCTTCAAAATCCAAACGGAGCGCTTGTGCAACGTGAGGTCGGTATGCATACGGCTTCCGGTGTAGACGGTATCCGAGCCGCCATGAACGATGGCGCAAACGTTTTGCTGTTTGATAGTGTTTCTAATGTAGAAGAACTGTCTGCGTTGCTTTCTGCAGCAAATGCGGGCATGCTTGTGTTTGCGACAACTACGGGGAACAATACTGTTTCCATGTTGAACCGGTTCCTTGACGAAGTTGCAAAAGAAAACAGGAATTCCTTTGCGTCTTCCCTTGCCGACCAGTTGAAGGGTGTGATAGTCCAACATCTTGTTCCGCTTGCAAATGGCGAAGGCCTTGTGCTTGCCGCAGAATCCTTGAAGGTTTCTTCCTCCATTGCTAATTTCTTGCGCAAGGGCGATACGTCACAGATCCCTGCTGCGCTCCCTGCTATGCGCGGCCAGGCTATTTCTATTGATGATTCCTTGCAGAACCTTGTAGATGCTGGCTACATTGCCGGTGTAGAAGCGTGGAAGAGAGCTTTTGATTCTCGTCGTTTTGCAAAATTCCGTCCAGCGAGAGGTAACTAATGCCAGAAAGAATTATTCAATCCTTAGAAGCCGCTTTGCAGAGTGGCGCAAACGATGTGGTAATTGCAGAAGGTTATGCTCCGTGTATTCGACTTGGCGGCCGCATAGCAAAGCTTACCGATGCTCCCGAAATCCCTGCCGGGACTCTTGACAAAATGCTTGGCGTTTTGCCGGATGCCTATGGCGTAAAGAAGGTCGGCCCCTATGCAGATAAAATGTGGCGAATCCGCTATTCTCGCGGTTCGCAGGGAAAGGTGGCTTCCTTTAGGGCTCTTCTTGGTGACTGCCCGGAATTTGATACTATTGGAGCACCCGATGCCTTGGAAAGCTGCCTGCTTTTTACTTCGGGCTTGCTTCTTTTTGTCGGTCCTGCTTCATGCGGAAAAACAACGACTGCTTCTTCGTTTGTTTCTGCCTATTGCAAAATGGCAACGCGCCGCGCCGTGTTCCTTGATGCTGTAAATGAATACGAAATCCCCTTTGGCGATAGTCTTGTAATAAAGGGCGAGCTTGGCTCCGAACCGGAAAAGACCGTGGAACACGCTCTATGCTCTGGTGCAGATATTCTTTGGTTTGGAGATATTACCGAAGAAACCTTGCTCCCTGCATTGCAGGCCGCAGAATCCGGCTCCCTTGTGGTGGCTACGCTACAGGCAAATACAACTTCCGGAGCTCTTTCTGAACTCCTGGGAGAGCGCGCATCTTCGCTTACCAGAACCCTGCTTGCATCAAACTTGAAGGCTGTTGTCGTGGAACACTTGCTGCCTGCAGCGGATGGCTCCATTGTGCCTGCATTTGAAGTGGCTGTGAATAACCAGAACATTGCGGCCCAAATTCGCTCTGGTGACTTTTACAAGATTCCTCAATATGTTCAGGCGGGCATTGCCGAAGGAATGTTGCCTCTGGATTCTAGCCTTTCTATGCTTGTTCGTGGTGGCTATGTTGCAAAGGAAGAAGCCGCAAGGCTTGCGAGCGACCCGGCAAAACTTTAGTCTTCTTTCATCTTCGCATTACCTTTACAATGCCTGTACAGCAGCTAAAGCATGAAAAAAAAGGGATACTTGGCAAGCTTGCTTGCCTTGGCCTTTTTTTGTATGCCTTTCTTGCGTCGTATTCCATGGCACAAGAAAGTGAGCTTGCAAATTTTACTGCAGAAGAACAGGATTCCCTAGGTGTTTTTCAAGACTCTTCTGCCGTTGATTCGCTAGATGTTCATCAAGCTTCATTAGATTCTGCCAAAATAGATTCTAATGTAGTAGATTCAAATTTGGTTGCCGCTGATTCATTAAAAGATTCTCTTGCAAATAGTGATAGAGTTGTTATATTGGCTGATTCGGTAAAATCGGAAACGGCTGTTTCGAAAGCTTCTCGTAAAACAGTCCTTTATCTTGACGGATCTTCTCGGTCGGCCTGGTTTGACCTTGGCGTGCTGTATGCCTTTGAAACCTATGGCGTTCATGTAGATTCCATTGTCGGTAATTCCTATGCGGCATGGATTGCAGCCCTCTGGAAAAGTGGCTATTCGCTTGATGAAATCCAGCGCGTGCTAAGGCAGCCCGATGTCGAACGGTTCCTTTCTTGCAAAAATGAAGCTTGCAAAAATGAAGCTGCCCAGTCGGAATTTTTACCTCTTGCAGAATCTGGAATCCCGGCGGCCCGCGCCCGGTTGGTTTTGTCTTTTGATTCTGGCAGTGACTTTAATGTGCGTTCGCTTCCATTGCACATGGATACTTTGGCCCTTGCAAAAAAACGAGCCCGCTTGCGCATAGAAGAAAGCCTTTACCGTCGAAAGCTTTCTACAACAGTTTCTGTAGTAGCCTGTGACGGCTCCTTAAGGAATGGGGCCGAAGCGATTCTTTTGTCAATGCCGTTCGAAGGTAATCTGCAGGGGGCAGGCTGTCAAATGCCATTGCCGATTGAAGGCGATAAAAACGAAACGATAATTGTTTCGCCTCAGCCTCTTAGATCCCCTTTTGAAAGGAATGTGGAGTATATAGCCTATTCGAAGGAACTTGATTATTATAAGGAATCGGCAGTTGTCATAAGGCCGCTGCAAGAACCTGTAAATTCCCCGGAAGCATGGATTCAAAGCGGCTTTAGCGAAGTTGAAAAGAAGTTGTCTGTACTTTCTTCTATGCTCGAATTAAGGCCCTATACGTCTGTGGATGATTCTACAAAACCGTGGTTCCGCTATGTTGCAACCCCGGATTCGATAGACTCGGAATTGCAGCAGCACCTGATGTCGTATTGGAACGAAAACGATACGGGCTTTGTCGCCATTGATAATTTTCTTGAAAGAGCATCGGAATCTGCGGCCTATGAAAGTGTGGACCTGAAATTGCAGCCTAACGGCAATGTCCTTATGCGGGCTAGAGCTCCGTTGCAGCTGGATTTGAAGGCCGGTGGTTTTGGCGATAATACCCTGGGTGCTTTTGCCTACGCAGATGCGCGTGTGCGCTATGTAAACCAGTTCGAATATGAGCTCGGCACAAGTGTGTTCTATGGCATGGGTGGCTATGGCGTTATTCCGGAATTGAAGCTTATGAGAATGTTGGAGGGTAGGTTTGGATTTTCCATAAGCTATGAATTTATGAAGCTTAGTCCACTGTCTTCCTATTTGCTAGATGAAAGTGTTTCAAATAGGATTTACGAAGAACGGCGCGGCGACTTGAAGCTATCCTTTGAATTCATTCCAGATGAATCGAGGAGGCTTTCTCTTTCTGCACTTGTTGGGAATCGTGAATATGTGATGCACGAATATATTTCTAAAAGTACGATTAGCGCAAAGCCTTTGATTCCTAAGTTGGAGTATGAGCAAAGAACCCCGAAGTTTGAAAAATGGTTTGGCGAAAATGGCTATGATATTCTAGGTTCCCTTGGCATGGAGTCTGTTGGTGCAACATTTGGCTATGGGGAGTCTGTCCCTATTTTCTGGAAGTTTTCGGCGGATGTTAATGGCAATGTTTCTCCGGTAGATTTCTTTACCGTTGGTGGCGGGGCCGCCTTTGGAGCAAACATGTATCGCGAGGAAGGGCATGATTACCCGCCAAGCTTTGGATTTGCTCCGATTGATTTGACAATTCGCCAGGGCATAGAAGCTACCCCGTGGAGCGCTCTCTGGTATAACCCAGAGTTTAGGTCCCACCAGTACGGCGTTGTACGTGCAAACATGGGCTTACATAAGGGAGCTTTTGGTGCGTGGGTCTTTGCTGCTTTTGTTCGTGACTTTGAAAATGAAAATAGGGAATATTCAGGTAACAGGCTCGTTCTTGAACCGGCCCTTCGCTTTGCCTACAAATCCTTGACTGCCTATGTTGGCATGAACCGTACCGTAAATTTGCACGATTTTGTTGATTTTTTTGAATTCGACGACTATAATTACTTTGTTCGTATAGGAAATTTCTGCTTTTAAGGGCTTAATTTAGGCTAATAGCCCAAAAAATCCGTTCCACTGCCTCGAAAAATAAATATATTCATAGTATGGCATACAATATTCAAGAACTGCTTTCTGAAATGGTAAAACGTGGTGCTTCTGACTTGCATATTACTGCAGGTGCACCTCCTCTTATTCGTCTTTCTGGTCGTTTGACTCCGCTTGGCACAGACAAGCTCAAGCCGGATGAAACCATGCGAATGACTTATAGCTTGATGAACGAAATGCAGAAGAAGTCGTTTGAACAGACTAAGGAATGCGACTTCTCCTTTGGTATTGCAAATCTTGCTCGTTTCCGTGCGAATGCTTACTTGCAGCGTGGTTGCGTAGCTATTGCGCTCCGTATTATTCCGCTTGAAATCAAGACATTCAGGGATCTTGGACTTCCGCCGATCATGGCTGAATTTACCAACCGCCCGTCGGGCCTTGTCCTTGTGACTGGTGCTACCGGTTCCGGTAAGTCTACGACGCTTGCTGCAATGATTGACAAGATCAACAAGGAACGCCACGAGCATATTCTTACTGTAGAAGACCCGATTGAATTTTTGCACAAGCACCAGGGCTGCATGATCAACCAGCGCGAAGTCGGTAGCGATACGAACAGCTTCTCGCAGGCCTTGAAAATGGCTCTTCGTCAGGACCCTGACGTTGTGCTTATTGGCGAAATGCGTGACCTTGAAACAATCCGTGCCGCACTTACGATTGCTGAAACGGGTCACTTGACTTTTGCGACGCTCCATACGAACTCCGCAGTGCAGACCATTAACCGTATTGTGGATGCGTTCCCTAAGGGAGAACAGCAGACCATTCGTACGCAGCTTTCCTTTGTGTTGCAGGGCGTTATTTGCCAGACTCTTCTCCCGAAGATTGGTGGCGGCCGTGTAATGTGTTACGAAATTATGAACTGTACTCCGGGTATCCGTGCGCTTATTCGTGATGACAAGGTGCACCAGATTGAGTCCATGATTGAAATCGGCCAGAAGTTTGGCATGAACTCCATGAACATGCGTCTTTGCGAACTTATTGCAGAACGCAAGGTTGACCGTTTCGATGGCCTTTCCAAGTCTCCGAATCCGGAACAGCTCGAAAAACTCCTAATGGAAAAGGGCCTGTAACGTGGCAGTATTCCTTTATAAAGTCCAGAATGCCCAGGGCAACCAGTTCGAGGGTGAAATTGAAGCCGCAAACAAGGACGAGGCTGAAGGCCTTCTCCGCCGTAAGCGACTGGTAGTCCAGTCTGTCAAGAAGAAGCCGATGGATATTAAAATCAATATCGGCTCCGGTATTAAGACGATTGACATTTCTCGTTTTACCCGTATGTTTGCTGCAATGACATCTGCAGGCCTTCCTATGATCCAGTGCTTGCAGATTCTTGAAGAACAGATGGAAAACCCGGCAATGCGTTCTGTTGTCCATAAGGTAACGGCTTCCATTAACGGTGGTTCTACCTTGGCCGACGCTCTTGCCCAGCACCCGAAGGTGTTTGACAAGCTCTATTGCAACATGGTGGCAGCTGGTGAAGCCGGCGGTATTCTTGAAGGCATTCTTGTTCGACTTGCCGACTATCAGGAAAATAGCCAGCGTGTTACCCGTAAGGTTAAAAAGGCTATGACATATCCGATCATGGTTGTGATTGTGTCTATCATAGTTGTTGCCGCCTTGCTTATTTTCGTTGTGCCTACATTTGCAGGCATGTTTATGGAAATGGGCCAGGAACTTCCTGGACCTACCCAGGTCGTTATGGACCTTTCCGACATGCTTGTGGACTACATCGCTCTTTGGATAGGTTTGATCGTTGCCGTAGTTATTTTGATACGAACTGTTTTGACTGTCCCGAAGTTGCGATTCCAGTTTGATAGGATTGTGTTGAAATTGCCGAAGTTCGGTGACTTGAGTACTAAAACGGCTGTGGCTCGTTTCGGTAGAACTCTTGGAACCCTTTTGAACGCCGGTGTGTCCGTGATTGACGCTCTAGGTGTTACCGCCCGTACAGCTGGTAACATGGCTGTTGAAAGGGCAATTTTGAATGTGTCTCAAGGTATTGCTGGTGGTAAGCCAATCGCAGAACCAATGAAGGAAGCCGGCATATTCCCTGCCATGGTGATCCAGATGGTTGGCGTTGGTGAAAAGACCGGTAATTTGGGCGGTATGCTTTTGAAGGTGGCCGACTTCTACGATGAAGAAGTGGATGCCGCTATCGATGCGTTGACATCTATGATGGAACCTGCGATCATGGTGGTTTTGGGTGGCTCTTGCGGCTTTATCCTTATTGCTATGTATATGCCGATCTTCTCCATGTCCGACGCCGTCCAAGGCTAAAAAAACTTCGCGATACTTCGTTGCCCCCGGCCTAGCATAGCGTTTAGTATGCGTCGGCCGGTAAGGCGCCTCGTCTCGCTCGTTTTTTGAGATTTTCGCTGATAAACTTCGCTATACGGCATCACGGATTTGCTCACGTACCAAGTGTACGCTACGCAAATCCGTTCTTTGTCTAGCTCGTTTCTGAGCGAAAAATCCCGTAGTTTCTAGTAGTGGATTGCTACGGCCCGGCATTCCTTTTCTCGCTCGGTTTCGTTCGAAATTTCTATGTCGGTAAGACACCTCGTCTCGCTCGTTTTCAAGGATTGAAAGCTCTGCATTTTGCGGAGCTTATTCTAATTTTGTTGCATGCCTGGTATAGTAGAACTTGCACCGAACATAATGTATTTGCCTGCGTCGCATGAACCATTGAGCGCCGATGTCTTTGCAATTCAAGGGGAATGTGCCTGGTGGATTTTTGATGTAGGCGATTCCAAGGAAGCTCTTGATTTTATCAATGGCTTGCCTTGCGAAGCTAAAGGCAAGAGGCTTGTAAAAAATATTGTGATATCGCATTTTCATGTGGATCACATGGGCAATTTGTTGCGTGCTTTGCGTTGTGAAATTTCAATGCCTTTTGATGAACTTTATGTAGGGACGAATACTTTTAAGTATACTAGAATCGGGCAAGTGGTAGACAAGCCAATGTCATTTAGTGACGGGGTGCAGCTTCAAATTTTACCAGTTCCAAACAGCCATGCAAAGGGTTCCTTGGCGCTTGTTGTAAATGGGGAATTCGCGTTCCTTGGAGATTCTACTTATCCGCAAGTAAGGCCTGGGAGGGATGCGTATAACGTACAGTTGCTTGGAGAAGAAATCAAGGTTCTGCAAGGTCTTAATGCAAAAAGTTTTTGCTTGAGCCATAAAAAATTTGTGGTTAAGGAAAAGGAATCCGTTTTATCCTATTTAGAAAAAGTCTATTCAAAACGCCAAAAAAACGAGCCTTGTATTTATGTGAATGAAATTTGATACTATTGATACAGTTTAGGTTTTAGAAGTTCTTGCTGCCGTTGTTGAAACCTCTTGTTCTGATTTATCTTTAGCATATAATAACAAAGAGGTTCATCATGAAAACAAAGTTCTTTACTCTCCTTACCGCAGGTTTTACTGCATGCATGTTCGCTGCTTGTTCTAGCGATAGCAATTCCGGCCTCCCGGCCGCTCCAGAAAATCCGGAAGTTCCAGAATCTTCTTCTACAGAAACTCCTGCAGATAATCCAGAAAATCTTTCTTCCTCCATTGAAACTCCAGCAGAGTCTTCTTCGTCGGTAGAAGGTGAGGTTCCTGTGGAATCTTCTTCGTCCGTTGTTACCGATCCGGTGGTACTTGAACCTGTAAAGAATAAGATTGAAAATACGATTCCAAATAGTGTTTCTACCCCAGTAGAAGATTTTGCTAATTACACCTATTATGGTGCGGAACTTACAGGTCTTGATCAATTCAAGTATGGCCGTTTTGAAGCACGCATGAAGGTGGTTTCTATTCCGGGTTCCGTAAGCTCCATGTTCCTTTACTATGACAATTCGCACTTCCTTGAAGACGAGCCATGGAATGAAATTGATATTGAAATCCTTGGCAAGAACAAGGGGCAATGGCAGTCCAACTTGATTACACGCTTGCCAGATGGCGATGATGGCAAGAAGAATAACAAGAAGACTTCCGAATTTGTAACAGGCTTCGGTTTTGATGCAACAGAAGATTTCCACCTTTATGCAATGATCTGGACTCCGGAATATATTTCTTGGGAAATCGATAGCGTTGAAGTCCGCCGCGACGTAATCGGTATGCCAAAGGGACAGGTAGAATTCATGGACCAGGAACAGTCGCTCCGCTTTAACCTGTGGGCTGCAAAGAGCACCGCATGGGTTGGCGAATTTACAGGTGCTGAACTTGCCGCAGGCCCGCAGGAACAGGTCATTGACTATGTTCGTGTATACAAGTACGATACTGCAACAAAGACGTTCACCTTGGATTGGCAGGATGACTTTGATGGCGACGATCTTTCTGCACACTGGGACAAGGGTACCTGGGATATGGAATACGTAAAGTATCGTAAAGAACAGGTTGTTGTCGGCGACGGCGTTTGCAAGCTTTTGCTGAGCCGTGAAGCCAAGTAATTTAGTTTCCTCCAAAAACACTGGGCTCTCCTGAATTTTTCGGGGGAGCTTTTTTTTGAATTTCATATATTTGAATTGTGAAAACCTAAACAAAGGAAATCTCTATGCGTAATTGTTCATCTTTGAAGATTGACGGTCCTTGCAAGATTTATCTTGAAGAATCCGAACTCCCGAAACAGTGGTACAACGTTCGTGCCGACATGAAGAAGAAGCCGGCACCGCTCCTGAACCCGGGTACAGGCAAGCCGATGACTGCCGAAGAACTTAGCCAGGTATTCTGCTCTGAACTTGTTAAGCAGGAACTTGATAACGATACCGCATACATCGATATTCCGCAGGATATCCAGACTTTCTACAAGATGTACCGTCCAAGCCCGCTTGTTCGTGCATACTTCCTGGAACAGGCTCTTGGCACACCTGCTCATATCTATTATAAGTTTGAAGGCAACAACACCAGCGGTAGCCACAAGTTGAACTCTGCAATTGCTCAGGCATACTATGCAAAGCAGCAGGGCCTCAAGGGCGTTACTACAGAAACTGGCGCTGGCCAGTGGGGTACGGCTCTTTCCATGGCAAGCGCATTCTTTGGCATTGACTGCCAGGTTTACATGGTAAAGTGCTCCTACGAACAGAAGCCTTTCCGCCGCGAAGTGATGCGCACCTACGGTGCTAGCGTTACTCCGTCCCCTTCCATGAACACCAACGTTGGCCGCAAGATCAATGAAGAATTCCCGGGCACAACTGGTTCCCTCGGTTGCGCAATTTCTGAAGCTGTCGAAGCTGCAGTTACCCAGGAAGGCTACCGCTATGTTCTGGGTTCCGTTTTGAACCAGGTTCTTTTGCACCAGTCCGTGATTGGCCTCGAAGCTCAGGCTGCATTCAAGAAGATCGGTGTCAAGCCAGACATGATTATCGGTTGCGCTGGTGGTGGTTCTAACCTTGGCGGTCTTATCTCTCCGTTCATGGGCGAAAAGCTCCGTGGCGAAGCCGACTACGATATTCTGGCTATCGAACCTGCAAGCTGCCCCAGCCTTACCCGCGGTAAGTACGCTTACGACTTCTGCGATACTGGTAAGGTTTGCCCGCTGGCCAAGATGTACACTCTGGGCTCCGGCTTTATTCCGTCTGCAAACCACGCTGGTGGCCTTCGCTACCATGGCATGAGCTCTATTCTTTCTGAACTTTACGATCAGGGCATGATGTGCGCTGACTCCGTGGAACAGACCAAGGTGTTCGAAGCTGCTCGTATCTTCGCACAGACCGAAGGTATTTTGCCGGCTCCGGAATCTAGCCACGCAATTCGTGCAACAATCGACGAAGCTCTCCGCTGCAAGGAAAAGGGTGAAGCCAAGACTATTCTCTTTGGCCTTACCGGTACAGGTTACTTTGACATGGTTGCCTACCAGAAGTTCAACGACGGTGAAATGAACGACTACATTCCTACCGACGAAGACCTGGCAAAGAGCCTGGCTCAGCTCCCGAAGGTTGAAGGCTAAAATTTGATTAGTACCTCTCGTAGGCACTAGTTTTTGCAAACGTCCCTGATTAACGTCGGGGGCGTTTTGCTTTTTGTTCAATGCTTTTGCGTTAGCGATCGTAGTGCGAAGCATTCGGACTCGCAAGAGGCTGAACGGACGCACGCGCAGCGTGCGATAACGCAAGAGCGCGCCCCTCGTACAAGGATTTGGGGGCAGATTTGTTTCGAGGGGAACGCCCGTAAAAAGGCGTTTCTATATTCTTGTGCATGAAACTTTCTGAGTTGAATTTTGATGTTTGTCCTCCTGTTTTAACTGCGGAGTCGATGCGTGCCCTAGATGCCCTTGAAAAGAATACGAGAGCAAAAGCCGCTGGAATGCCTAAAATCCTGTCTGGCGCATTGTCCTTAAAATCGCTTGAAATTGCTGCGGGCTACGGCTTGATGAAGAATGCTGGCCATGCTCTTTACAATCGAGTTGTAGACCTGCTTCCTGAGTATGCTCCATATAGTTCTGAAAAACCAAATGTTGCCGTGTTTGTAGGTGGTGGTAACAATGGTGGCGACGGCCTTGTGCTTGCGAAGCTTTTGCTGGATGCCGAAATTTCATGCATAGTGTTTTCGCTTGCTCCGGAAGAGAAATTCAGGAATGAGGCTGCCCTTGCCCTGGAAGATTTTTTAAAAGTTGGCGGGGCGTTGAATGTTATAGAAAACCCGGCGATTTCGTTTGCAAAATTTGTTGAAGGAAAGGTCCCCGAATTTTCCTTGATTGTAGACTGCATGCTCGGTAACGGGGCTAGTGGAGAATTGAAGCCCGCCTTTGCACAAATGGCTTCCCTTATCAATAAGTGGAAAATCCCGGTACTTTCGGCAGATGCTCCGACAGGTTATGATTCCAAGGAACATTGCGTTCGCGAAAATTGCATTGTCGCAAAAGAAACGATGCTCTTTGGCATGCCGCGTATAGATGCGTACGTTAAGAACGGAGGCCCTGTTTTTGGCAAAGTTCAAATTGCACGTCTTGACTATGCGGAATCTAATATTGCAAGTTTTGCCGAAAAAATTTTCTGGGCAACAGATGCCTTGCTACCTTTGTTATTGCCAGAGCGTAATGATTGGGGCGACAAACGTGAGCAGGGGAGTGCTGTAATTGTGGCTGGTTCGGCAAATATGCCTGGTGCGGCTGCACTTTGCGCGGGGGCAGCCTTAAGGAGCGGCGCAGGCCTTGTGACTCTTGCAACTCCAAAATCCGTATTCCCGATAGTTGCAGGTAAGCTTTCAGAACCAGTGTTCCTTTCTTTGGAATGCGTCTCAGAAAATCTAGAACGTCATGGAGAATCTTTTTCTATTTCAGATATTCCTTGCGTGCTGAATTCGCTTAGGCATGCGAATGCTTTTGCGATTGGACCAGGGCTTTCTGCAAATGAAGAAACTCAAAGTGCTGTTGTTCAGTTGCTAAAACAGGTAAAGCTGCCAACCGTAATAGATGCTGATGCCTTGAATGCATTGGCTGCAATATATCCAAATGAAGATTTTTGGAATGCTTTTGAAATGTCTGCAATTCTTACTCCACATATTCGTGAATATGCAAGATTGTTTGGAGAGTTGCCTCTCGATGCTACATTGATTCCTGCTGAGCTTCGCGAAAAGTCCAGGGAATGCGGCAAGGTGATAGTGCTTAAAGGGGCTCCAACATTTGTTGCTCTGCCAAATGGAATCGTGTACCTTGTACCTTGTGCAAATTCAGGGATGGCCAAGGGTGGCTCCGGTGATGTGCTTACGGGAATATTAGTTGCGTTGCTTTCTCAAGGCGTTGCAGTAGAAGAAGCTGCCGTACTTGGCGTGTTAATCCATCAACATGCAGGTGAAATAGCAAAGAAAAAGCTCGGCGCATTTTCCATGCTGCCGAGCGATGTCATTGAATGCCTTGCTGGAGCGTTCTAGCGCCCACCGACAAGAATTTGGTCAACCTTGATAGTTGGCTGGCCAACCGTTACAGGGACGTGCCCGGAAGCAGCTCCGCATATACCTGCTGCAAGTTCGAGGTCGCTTCCGACCATGCTGATCTTTGGCAAAATTTCGTGACCCTTGCCAATGAGCGTTGCGCCGCGTACTGCTTCGGCAAGTTTGCCTTTGCGGATCACGTAGCCTTCTTCAACTGCGAAGTTGAATTCGCCTGTAGCTGGGTTTACTGAACCTCCGCCCATCTTTGCAGCATATAGACCTTCATCGACGCTTGCTATCATTTCGTCAACGGTAGAATTGCCCGGTGCAATGAAGGTATTTCGCATGCGGCTGACTGGAGCAAACTGGTAATTTTCACGACGGGCGCTTCCGCTGCGCTTGATACCGACCTCTTCTGCACCGACGCGGTCGCTCAGGTATGTCTTTAGTACGCCGTTTTCAATGAGCACGGTACGTTCTGTAGGAGTTCCTTCATCATCGATTTCAAGGCTGCCCCATACTCCCTTGAGAGTGCCGTCGTCAATTGCGGTCAGGCAAGGCTGCGCAATCTGTTCGCCAATCTTGTTGCAGAACGGACTTGCATTTCGACGAATGGAATCTGCTTCAAGCGGATGGCCGCATGCTTCGTGGAATATGACACCGCCAAAGCCGTTGCCCATGATTACAGGCATTTGGCCTCCTTGAATATGGCCTGCAGAAAGCATTCTAACGGCTCTATCTGCAGCTTCAAAGGCTAAGTCTTCTGGATTGTAGCTTTCGATAATTTCATAACCCCCAAGGGCTCCTGGAGCTATATGGGTCGTGGTTCTTTCATTGCTATCAGCCGCAGTGACTGTTACATTTGTACGGCAGCGTGCCCTGTCCATGTTCAAGACAAGGCCTTCGCTGTTGTAGATGGAAATTTTGGAAACGGAATCGGTTATAGATGACGATACCTGGACGACTTTATCGGAAGTTTCTCTTGCCTTTGCGTCGGCACGCTTGATAAAGTCAAGCTTGTAGGCTTGTCCAAGGATGCGTGGATCCTTGAATGCGTTTGCGTTAAAGTCACAAACTTTTTTTTCTGGCTTCCATGCAAGAGGAGCGAACTTTGCGTTTGCGAAACGGCCAAATGTTAAAGCCTTGACCATTTGCAGCATGCTTTCACGGCTGTCGTCGCTTGTATAGGCGTAAAGAACCTGTGTGCCAAAAAGTAAGCGGAGTCCAATGCCGTAGTCAGTGCCTGCAGTTGCAGATTCAATTGCCTTGTCTTTTAAGGTCAGGGAGGAATGTCTTGTTTCTTCTTCAAAGATTTCTGCGAAACTTGCACCTGCTGCAAGGCCTGCTTCAATGATTTCGTTTGCTAAGGTAGTGTTCATTGGTGTTTAGAATCTAGTGGCTAGTGGCTAGGATGTAGAGAAGTTGTTTTTTATGTTGTTGGCTGTTGCTGACGTCTGTCGACTGAGAGGTATGAGGTATTGTAATTAGCGTTTCCTCTAGGCGCATAGCGCCGACCCCATACCTCAAAGCACCGAAGGTGCGACCTGATGCCTGTCCTCTGTTATCTGTATTCTGTCCTCTGTCTTGTATCACGGCCTTCTAACGGCAACGCCTGCCTTGCGCATTGCATCCTTGATGCCCTGTACAGTGTATTCGCCAAAGTGGACCATGCTTGCTACAAGAGCTGCGTCGGCGGAAGTCTTTTCGAACAGGTCAGAAATATGTTCCGGAGTTCCTGCGCCACCACTTGCAATTACAGGAACATTCACGGCCTTTGCAATCATGTCCGTGATTGTTAGTTCGTAGCCTTCCTTGGTGCCATCGGCGTCAATGGAGTTCACGCAGATTTCACCTATGCCAAGGTCTACAGCCTTCTTTGCCCATTCCACGGCATCGAGGCCCATCGGTTTTCTGCCACCCTTGATGTACACTTCGTAACCGCTCGGGAACTGTTCTGAAACTTCGACCTTTTTAACATCCATGCCAAGAACCATGCACTGGCGGCCGAAGGCTTCTGCACCCTGGGCAATGATTTCCGGGTTCAATACAGCAAGGCTATTGATGCTAACCTTTTCTGCACCGGCGAGGAGCACGGCGCGCATGTCTTCGAGATTCCTGATGCCGCCGCCGACGGAGAATGGAATGAACACGTTCTTTGCAATGTCTTTTACCATGTCGAGGTCGCAAGCCCTGCCCTCTGCACTTGCCGTGATATCGTAGAAAACAAGTTCGTCAACGCCTTCTGCGCTGTAGCGTGCACCCATTTCGACTGGATCGCCAATGTCGATGTTACCTTTGAATTTAACGCCCTTGGTAACCATGCGGTTGCGAACGTCGAGGCAAATAATTAAACGTTTGGTAAGCATAAAAAACCTATCTGTTTTAACAAGGTCAAATATAGAACTTACTCTAGACAGCTAACGCAATAAAAACAAAAAAGGGCGTCAAAGCCCTTTTAAATTTTTGTGAAAATGGTGGTTAGTTAGCGGTCTTGACAGAATCTGTAAAGGTTTTTGAAGAATCAGTAAGCGCTGCAGTTGTATCGACCGGAGCATTGCTGGAATCAATAGGAGCCCCTGTAGAATCCGCAGTTGCAGTCGTGTCTGGAGCTACGTATTTCAGCTTGAGCAGTTCCTGGTAGGCGTACATCGGGTGTACCTGCTTTGCCATGACACCAGCAATGAGTGTGTCAATCATCTTGACTTCATCAGATGTACTCATGCTGCCGTAGCCAAGGATGCGGCGTGCGCGGGCCTTCAAGCTGCTCTTGAAAGTTGCGAATGCCGGGTTCGTGCAATCTTCTACGACCGTCTGCAAGGCAATTTCGGTTTGCATTGCGCCAAGTTCAAATGTACGGTAAATTGTACGGACATATTCAGGCATGGCCGTATCTGTTGATGTTGAGAATGGGCGCATTACGTCTGCGGCTTCTGCATTTTGTTTGTATGGTCCGTTTGCAAGTCGAATTGCAAAGTAAAGCGCGAGCCTCCAGTCGTTTGGGAATGTCTTTGTTGCACGGCGCATTACAGAGTAATCTGAAGTGTCTTTTGATTGTATCGGTACGACTCCACCTACAAAATAGTACGGCGTGTAAAATAGACTATCGAGGCTTGTGGCAAGTTCGCCGACATGGCCGAGGTAAGCGTATTCCTGGCCTGTCAGGTAGCTGCCGCCAAGGTCTACTAGACCCTTAATCCAGAAAATGCCCGAAGCAGTTACATTATGCCCTGCTGAGAGTACCTTGACATATTCAGCCTTTGGCAAAAATGATTCGTCAGTCTTTGGCTCTTCAAGTGGTGCCCAAAAGTGAAACGCGATTGCAACAAGAGCTACGGCTACAAAAATAATTAAAGGATAACGTAATTTCATTTGCATTTAAGGTAGCAATTTTCATGTATAGCAGGGATTCATTTTTTGTAATGAGGTATATCACTTTGGGGCTTGGTATTTCAAAAGTGTCTTGCTTTTCAAAAAATGAATGTTTTTTGCTTGAAACTTGTTCTTTTTAAATGAAAAAATTCATTCCTTTATCTATTTTTATTGTGTAAAATACTGGAGTTTAAAATGGAAATCCCTGAATCTTCCAACTTTATTCAAGACATCATTGTTAATGACCTTAAGACCGGCAAGCGTACAAAGGTACATACACGCTTCCCGCCGGAACCGAACGGCTACCTGCACATCGGCCACGCCAAGTCCATCTGCCTGAACTTTGGCACGGCAAACAAGTTTGCCGATTTCGGTGGCATTACAAACCTCCGTTTTGACGATACCAACCCGACCAAGGAAGACGTGGAATACGTTGACTCCATTCGTGAAGACGTGCAGTGGCTTGGTTTTGAATGGAAGGGCGGCGAATACTTTGCTAGCGACTACTACGACCAGATTTACGCATTTGCCGAAAAGATGATCGAAATGGGCAAGGCCTACGTCGAAGACCTTAACCGCGAAGAAATGCAGGAATACCGCGGCAACGATGCCGGCAAGCCAAGTAAGCCGTCTCCGTACCGTGACCGCAGCGTAGAAGAAAACATGAAGCTCTTCCGCGAAATGCGCGACGGCAAGTATGCCGATGGCGAAAAGTGCCTGCGCGCAAAGGTTGACCTTGCAAGCCCGAACATGAACATGCGTGACCCGACGATCTACCGCATCAAGCATTGCACACACCACCGTACAGGCGACAAGTGGTGCGTGTATCCGATGTACGACTTCGCTCACCCGATCAGTGACTGGATCGAAGGCATTACACATTCCATTTGCACTTTGGAATTCGAAGCTCACAGACCGCTTTACGACTGGTTCCTCATTGAACTTGGTCTTGAAAACCGTCCGCAGCAGATTGAATTTGCCCGCTTGAATTTGACATACACCATGATGAGTAAGCGCAAGCTCCTTGAACTTGTGCAGACCAAGGCTGTTATGGGTTGGGACGACCCGCGCATGCCGACCGTTTGTGGTTTGCGCCGTCGTGGTTACACTCCAAGTTCCATTCGTGAATTCTGCGACCGCATCGGTATTTCCAAGGCAGACTCCATGGTGGATTCCAACTTGCTCTACTTCTGCATTCGTGAAGAATTGAACAGAACCGCCCAGCGCGCAATGGCAGTGCTTGACCCGATCAAGCTCGTGATTGACAACTGGGAAGACGGCAAGATCGATGAAATCGAAGTTGAAAACAATCCTGAAGACCCGAGCATGGGAACCCGCAAGATTCCGTTCGGCAAGGAATTGTTCATTGAACGTGACGACTTCATGGAAGAACCGCCGAAGAAGTATTTCCGCTTGAAACCGGATGGCGAAGTACGCCTCAAGAGCGCATACTTTGTAAAGTGCGTTGGCTTTGAAAAGGATGCCGATGGCAACGTGACTGTCGTGCATTGCACGTACGATCCGGAAAGCCGTGGTGGCGAATCTCCAGATGGCCGCAAGGTAAAGGGCACGATCCAGTGGGTTAGCGCAACACACGCAGTTGACGCAGAAGTCCGCTTGTTCGACAACCTCTTTACTCTTGAAAATCCTTCTGCAACTCCGGAAGGCCACGACTGGCACGAATACTTGAACCCGAACTCCTTGGAAGTGAAGATGGCCAAGGTGGAACCGGCTCTCGCAAATGCAACTATGGCTGACCGCTACCAGTTCATGCGTCTCGGTTACTTCTGCCTTGACAAGGATTCTACGGCAGAAAAGCTCGTGTTCAACCGCACTGTTGGCTTGAAGGATTCCTACAACAAGTAAGAAGCTGTTGAAGGCTTTAAGTTCTTGCAAAAAAGTTTTCGCATATAATGCGGAAACTTTTTTGTTATATTTTATTTGTGTTTCGTTCTTTCTTCCATAAATTCCTGGTTGCACTAGCATTTTGCATTTTCTCTACAGATGCTTTTGCCAATTCCTATACGGAAGAAGCCTCAACTATGGCTCCGAGCATTGTGCCCCAGGCGGTGCTTTCTCGACAAAAGCCTAGTGCCATGTTTATTGCGGGCACAAATTTCTTTTACTACGGCTGTGATTCCTGCGACATCAATGGAGATTTTCTAGATAGAAGTACGGGGGAGTCTGATCCACAAATCAGAAATTTCCAAACCAGAATTGATGGCAGTGTATTTAACTATACATGGGGATCTGCAACAAATTTTTGGAATGGAGGCTTTTTTCTAAATCTCCACTACACTTTTGATATGGAAATAGGCGCTTCCCCAATGCTTGTGCAATGGGTTGGTCCTGTGTATTTGGGTGCTACGTACGAATGGAGTGCGGGCAAGTACAAAAACAATAACGCAGAAAGCGTTTCCTTGAATACGGGCGCATTTAACATTGGCGCAGGCACTATGCAGTTCTTTGATTTTTTAAAATTTGGAATAGGCATGCATGGTGGCGTTCGGGATATTCACATAATGGACGCCGAAGATGAAATGAATCCTTATTCACATCATAAACGAGAAGAATTCCATATCCATGATTGTCTATGGTATTATGGCTTTGATTTTGCATATTTACATATTCCGAGAATTTTTCAATCCCCGAATTCTAGCGCGATTATTGCATCTGTAGAAATTGCTTCTCAAATCAAGAGAACTCCATTATCTTATTGGGCTTTGTCTATTTCGTTTATCCCATGAAAATATTTAGCCTGATATTTGTAGCATTAATGCTATGCGCTTGCTCAACAGTAAGGCCTCCGTCTGCCGCGGCGTTCATGGATTCGTACGGCAAAATTCTTGCTGGAAACCTTTCGCTTGCAATCTATGCCGGCGACCTGGATAATGAAGGACATGTAAATATTGATGAAGAAAAATTCGACAAGCACGAAGAATCTAGATTTCTAGGGAATTTCAATCTTTTTATGAACCAGGGATACTTTACGTTTGGTACTGGAATTCAGAATTTTAATCCATTTGTTCAAACAGGTTTTGTATCACCATACATAGGCTTTACTTCATGGAGCAATTTTGATATTTTCTTTGAACATGGGCTAAGTGATGATGATGAGCTTGAAGGTGGAGTAATGCTCATTGAACAAATTCCGATTGGAAAAATTTTAAAGCTTGGACTTACCGAACACGTCGGCAGAAATGGCCGTGAAATTTTTAATTGCCATGAAGACTGGTTGTATGGCGAATGTTCGTTGGATCCTTCAAAAATCTATCTAGAAGTTGGCGGAGGCCTATATGTCATGGTTGACTTTACTTATGTAAAAACAGCAATTGAATTTCGCTATGGCCGAGATATAGATAACGATGCCAACCGTTTTGCCTTGATGTTTGACGTGTTCAACGGCTTTACCAACGAACATGTAGAAAAATTCAAGGCATGGAGACATTCAAAAAGTGTCAATAAGAGTCGACGAAAAGAAACTTTCATTTATTCAGGCCCATACGCACCTCAAGATACTACAAGAAAAAAATCCGTTTATAGATAGGCTACTTCAACACATCAAGTTCCCGCTTGCCGAATTCAATGGTGTAGGAACCGTCTTCGTTTGGCGAAAGTTCCTTGTCCTGCTGCTCAATGGTTCCATCAAAATCTAGAGCGATACGGATTGGAATGCTCTTTGGCATTTTGGCATGCGGGAACTTCCAGCGGATCTTGTAGCTGTCCTCGTTTTCGGAAACGCTTGCATGTTGCAATGCAAAGGAAGCCCTGTGGTATGCACCTACGGTTCCGAAAGGAGCAATCCACATGTCAAGATCGATCGCCTGCTGAATGATAGCCTTTAAATCTTCTGGATCAATGGAGTAGTCATTGTTCTTGTCAAGGTCCACTCCATGGTTCATGTAGATAATCCATTCGCCTGCATCATTCGTATCGCGAGCAATTTGGCAGAATTCCTCTACAGTGTTCAAGGAGCGCTGCCAAGCCTTTGAATCCATGGAAAGCCAGTTCGGCTCCTTTTCCCATGTAATGCGGCCATAGCCACGGCAGTCGCGGCTTATGTAATGTTCCTGGCCAATGATCTTTTGCACTTCTTCATTGTTGTCGCAGTAAGGCGTTCCAAAAACGTTGAACGGGAGCCCTGGCATGTTCTTCTTCAGGTATTCCTTGTAGCCAAGAATTTCGCGCTTGCGATCGGCATCGCTTAACTGCGTAAGCTTCGGGTGCGTTTCTGTATGATTCCCCATTTCGAGGCCGTTTGCAGCCATGGCACGGAACTTTTCAATGTTGTGGTTAAAGTAGTAGCTGTCTCCTGTCAAAAAGCAGGTTGCCTTTACGCCAAGGGAATCAAGCAATGGCGCAAGGTTCGTGACGTGGCTTTCGTAGGCATCGTCAAAGGTGAAACTTGCTGCGGCCTTGTGGCCGTTCCAGGGGACAACAGTAATCGGATTTTTCATGCGCGGGAATATATATAAGAAAAATCTGTTTTCAAAAAAGCTTTTTTTTATAAAGTGAAAATGCGATATAACTGTTTGTCTCTAGAAGAATCTCTATAAAACAGAAAAGCACCAGGTTGACCTGGTGCTTTCGCGGAGGAAGAGGGACTCGAACCCCCAAGCCTTACGGCGGCGGTTTTCAAGACCGCTGACTTACCAATTAGCCTATTCCTCCAATTATACGGAGCAATTGAAAATTGCAGACCGCAAGATAAAAAAGTAATGTTCAAGTGTCAAGGGGAGCTTAATCAACAAAAAATAAGACCCTTTTAATCGCATGGTACTAAAGCGCTTGAAAATCCCCGTTGGTACCACGATCTTCTTGAAATTTGCTGGCAAGTCCACCTTTTATTGAAATTGATGGTACTATTCCCTTAAAAAATCCCCTTTAGTACCATTGGCTTAAAAACAGGCTTAAAAATAGCCAGAGCCGCCATAATTCTAAAAAATTTTCAAACAAAAAATCCCTCGATTTCTCGAGGGATTTAAAGTGGCTCCGACAGGAATTGAACCGGTGACACGAGGATTTTCAGTCCTCTGCTCTACCAACTGAGCTACAGAGCCATCTAAGTGACCCAAATATACTAAAACGGTTCGTAGTGTCAAGGGTGAAGGTCAAAAAAAATCAATTTTTTATAAAAAAAGCCGCCGCAATATCTGCGACGGTCAATAAACAAAGCTATAAAGCCTATTTTATGAAGATCAGGCCAAGAACGCCCGCTGCCCATAGGTAATAGGAGAAGTAGTGGAACTTGCCCTTTTGCACGAATGCCATGAGCCACTTAAGAGCGATGATGCCAAAGATAAATGCGACTACCATGCCCACGAGAAGTTCCGGGGTAAAGCCACTTGCGTCTGCGCAGGCCTGTGCCTTTTCCGGGTTTTCAATGGCGTATCGAGCCACTGTTTCCGGGTTCTGGCACTTAACCCACTTGATCACGTCAAGGAGCGCCGCGCCGCCAACTGCAGGAATACTCATTAAAAAGCTAAATTCGCCAGCGTACTTGCGATTAACTCCCTGGAAAATCATGGCGCTGATCGTGGAACCGCTGCGGCTAATGCCCGGGATGCAGGCGATACCCTGGACAAGGCCTGTCAAGAGTGCGCGCCACCAGTTCATTTGAACGCCTTCGCATTCCGGGTGCTTGCTGCCAGTTTTACCCCACTGCGAAACAAACAAGAGCGTAGCCGTTACGAGCATGGCGCAGCAAACCGCGCGCGGATTTTCAAACAAGGATTCCAAAGGCTTCTTTAAGCCGATACCGATCATTGCTGTCGGGATGCTTGCAAGAACGATGAAGCCGACTTCCTTGAGCTGTGCCTTATCGCGCTTGATGCAGCCCATGATCATGCCCCAGATTTTTTTGCGGAACACGACGAAAATCGAAAGAAGCGTACCTGCGTGAAGCATGATGTCAAAGAACATACCTGCTTCTTCCATGCCAAGGAGTTCCTTGCCGAGCACGAGGTGGCCGGAACTTGAAATTGGCAAAAATTCTGCGAGGCCCTGCAACAGGCCGAGGATAATAGATTCAATCATGCGTCAAATTTAGCACTTTTATTCTAGAGTATGTAGTAAAGTCTTTTAAGCTTGGGCGCCTTTACGGGCTTTTGCACTATAAACTTGGCTTAACGTTCGTTCCTCACACGCCAAGTTTTTTGTTCAAAACTAGCGAGGGCTAGTTTCGAATGCATTCGCACTACAATCCCGGGCGCTACTGCTTGGAATATTTCTTTGTTAGAATCTGGGAAACAGGAATAAGGATCCCGCCGATGCTGTTCCCGACAGAAATTACGAGCAATGCGCTCATCGAAGCCAAGCTAAAGTCGCTTGCCATGGAAAAATAGAACATGTCTGCAATGCAGTGCTCAAAGCCGCTCAATATGAAAACCATTACTGGCAAGAATACAGCAACGACTTTGCTTACAGGATTTTCAAAATTCTTGAAACCGTCAGAAGCAATGAACATTAGCGTGCCGCAAAATACGCCAAGAACAATTAGGCTCAAGTAGTTGTCGGCATCCTTGATTGTGCAAAGAGCCTGTGCTTTTGCCCGAATGGCGGCACCGTAGCGTGTCGCTGCAATCATTTTTGCGCATGCAAAGGTTCCCATGAAGTTTCCTATCCAAATTATGGCAAGATCCAAAAGATATTTTGGCTTGTTAAAGACAAGGTAGCCAACTTTGCCAGTGAACAAATTGAACTGGAAATTTAAAATCGTAAAAAGCCCTAGGCCGAATAAGAATGAACCGAGCAGCTTGCTTTCGCAAGAAAGGTAGACTGTTCCGCCAATGCCAATGCAAAGGCCCGCGTAAATTGACTTTAATAGATTTAACATATCGCCTAATGTAGCAAAATACTACATTTGAAAACATGGCAAAAAGGTATATGCTCTGCTTTCACGATTTGAGTGTCGAAAATTTTGAAAAGGTTGTACCGACGCTTTTTAAGCTGCGCGAAATTGCGGGGCCTTTTTCAGTGCTTGTTATACCCTGTGTAGAAAAAGTTTCTGAAAGTAAAGTAGCAGAATTCAAGGCAGCCTTGAAAGCATTGTTGCAAGAGGGCTTTGAACTAGCCTTGCATGGTTATAAACATGTAGCCGAATTTAGTCAAGGTCGCAGTGCAATTGGAAACATTGCTTTGAAAATGACAAACAATGAAGCCGAGTTTGCCGGGCTTTCTGAATATGAATCGTCACGTTTGCTTGACCTTGCGATGGATTCTTGGAATGCATTGCTCGATGATGTTAAACCGGTTGCATTTGTACCGCCTACATGGTATGGCAACGATTATCTTTCTAGCCAGGTGCGTAAACAAGAAATGGTCTTTGAAGAACGCTTTGTCTTGGTTTCAAAAAACGGAATTCGAACCCCATCTCCTGTTACAAGCTTTGCCGGTATTCCAGCCTGGTCCGAAAACTTGGCGTTCGCCTTTGGCCATGCCATTTTGAACTTGCCGTTTTGTTTACCACGCATAGCGCTACATCCTGTAGATTTCCCTTTATATGAAAAGGAAATATTTAGACTGGTCGAAGCGGCAAGCAGCAAGTGCAAGCTGGTAAAATACGCCGACTTTTAGTTACTTGATTTCTTTAAAAAATTCGGGACGATGAAAATCGGCCTTTGGCGTATCTACCTTGAATAGCGACATGTAGTGGGGAGGCGTTGCCTTGTCGCCGCATTTGTATGCGTTGCCGATATTTGTGATGCCAAGGCTTGCTGGGATTTTTGCATCAAGAGTCCAATGGACTTTTTCTCCCAGTTCCACTTTAGCGGTGCGTTCTACCGTTGCGTATTCTTCTGCGGTAAGCGTGGTGCGTTTGTAACGGTCTGGTCCTTTTGCAGAAAGGCATTTCCCCAGGGAATTGAATTCAAAGTTTCTGTATTCACCGTCGGCAGTTTTCAAAAATATTTCGACGCAGCTATCTTCGTAACAGGGACCGCCGTCTTCTTTAACGTTTGCTATGTAGCATTGCTTAGGCTCGTTTACGTCAAAGTGGATTATGGCGTCTCCATTTTCAAATTTGATTTCTACAGAGACTTTTGGAAGTTCAATGTTCTGGTTCTGGGGCCAGTCTGTGTTTGCTGCGAGATTTGCTTTCATGCATTAAAATATAGTTACTAGTGATTAGTGGAATGTACCTTTCCTGTGTTGCCGGCTGTTGCTGACGTCTGTCGACTGAGAGGTATGGGGTCGCTTCGCT
>DCGZ01000115.1 GCA_002314675.1 Fibrobacter sp. UBA1765
TGTAGGCACGTAGTGCCGTTCTCTCATCTAATAAATTCCCTACCCCTTCGGTTTTTCGGAAACCCAAACCTTCGAAACCAGGAATTCCTTGGAAAGCCATTCCAGCAATTCCGAAGTATATGTTATTGGAGTCCCCCTTGCGACAAGTGCATGCTCAAAACCCATTTCAGTTTCTACATGCAACACAAGCTCGCAACTATGTTCGCCAGGGAACGGTTCAATTTCGCGACACTTGTTCAAGAGCATGTCTAGGTGCGGGTCCGTCAAATAGGCGGCAGTCACAGAAATATGCACATACTTCACGCGCTTGTTACGGACATCGTCTAGACTTGTAATGCTATCGGCAACAATTTCAAAAATCTGGCCAGGGCGCGGTTCACGCTGACGGACAAGCTTTCCTGTTGCAAGAACGCGGTCATCGTTTGCCACGCGGTTACGGAACTCTTCCCACTTTTCAGCGTTAAAGAAAACCGTGATTTCACCGGCAAAGTCCTGGATCGTGACAAAGCCAATCGTTGCCCCCTTCTTGGTTTCTACGGAACGAGAAGAAGTCACTACGCCCGCAACTTGCACCACGGCATTTTCAAAGCCGTTCAATTCATCTTCTGCAAGGGAGCAGCTTGTAAAGCCAATGAGTTCTGGCCTAAACTCTTCAAGCGGGTGGCTCGAAAGGTACAGGCCGATTACAGCCTTTTCCTTGTTGAGCAGTTCCATGTGGGTCCAGCTTTCCGCTTCTTCAAGTTTTTCTGCACTGTCAGAAACACGTTCTTCTGGAGCAACAAGATCAAAGAGAGAAACCTGACCCTTGTCGGAATCTTCGCGGTGCTTGCTAGCCACATTCAAGGCCTTGTCTACAGTTGCAAAGAGCGAAGCTCGGTTACCGCCCATCGGCAAGTTATCAAGAGCGCCCGCCTGGATAAGGCTTTCAAGGACCTTCTTGTTCAATGGCGGCCTTCTATCTTTTTGACGGCTCTGGTAATCGCTTACGCGCTTGCACAAGTCAAAGATACTCTTGTAAGGGCCGTTTTCCAAACGTTCCCTTACAATGTCTTCAGAAACTTCAACACCCACGTTACGGATGCCACCAAGGGCGTACAAAATGTTATGTTCCTTATCGACATCGAACCTTGCCATAGACCTGTTCACGCACGGCGGAAGCGTCTTAATTCCAAGATTACCGCATTCCTGCAAAAGAACCACGATACGGTCGGTCTTTGAAATATCTGCAGTCAATGAAGCCGCCATGTATTCCGGGCCGTAATGTGCCTTAAGGTATGCAGTCTGGTAGGCAACGTAAGCGTAAGCTGCTGCGTGGCTCTTGTTAAATGCGTAGCCGCAGAACGGGAGCACGGCATCCCAGACTCGCTGGATCATGGCCTTGTCGTAACCCTTGGCAATGCACTTTTCAAAGAATTCCGGTTCAAGCTTTGCCATTTTTTCTGGCATCTTCTTAGCCATGATACGGCGGATGTTATCAGCGCCGCCAAGCGTGTAGCCGCCAAGGATCTGGGCAAGCTTCATCACCTGTTCCTGGTACACGATAACGCCATACGTTTCAGAAAGCACCGGTTCCAGGTCTTCGCAGTAACAGTCGATTTCTTCCGGGTGGGCTTTACACCTAATAAAGCGAGGAATTTCGCCAATCGGGCCCGGTCGATACAGGGCGTTCATAGCGATAAGGTCACCGATTCGGTCAGGGTGCAAGTCTCGCAAGTACTTTTGCATGCCCGGCGATTCAAACTGGAACACGGCAACGGTCATGCCCTTGCTCAAAAGCTCGTACGTCTTTTTGTCATCGATCGGAATCTTGTTCATTTCAAGCTTAAAGCCGTAACCACGTTCCACCATGTTCACGGTATCCTGAATGATCGACAAGTTGATAAGCCCAAGGAAGTCCATCTTCAAAAGGCCAATCGTTTCGGAATAATGCTTATCGTACATTACCACCGGAGTATCTTCCGGGGCAGCACGGTAAAGCGGGGCAAGGTTATAAATCGGAGTCGGCGTAATCACGACACCGCAAGCATGCACGCCCGTTTGGCGCGGCAAGTCTTCGAGCATCCTTGCGACACTCCAAAGATTCTTGTACGCTTCACGGCTATTGATCAAATCTTGCAAAGGTTCCGGCTGGTAATTTTCTTCTTCGCCAACACGCTTACCCTTTTTGTCTTTGCCGGTCCAAGCATCGTTCAGGCTAAAGTTCAAGACCTTTTGCGGGAATTTTGCAATAATGCCATCGGCTTCGCGGTGATCAATGCCAAGCACGCGCGCAACGTCCTTGATAACGTTCTTCGCCTTGAGCATGCCGTATGTAATGATCTGCCCTACGCACTCCTTGCCGTACTTGTCGGTAACGTAGTCGATCACGCGGCTACGGTCGCGGTCCGAAATATCAGTATCAATATCCGGCATGGATACGCGTTCCGGGTTCAGGAATCGTTCAAAGAGCAAGTCGAACTTTAACGGGTCAATGTCCGTAATACCGATGATGTATGTTACTAGCGAACCAGCAGCAGAACCACGGCCAGGCCCCACCGGGATTCCGTTGTTACGCGACCAGTTGATAAAGTCCCACACAATGAGCAAGTAACCGGCAACGTTCATGTTGCGGATACAGTTCAATTCTCGGTACATGCGCTTGCCGACATCCGTTTCGTGAGTCGGGTACTTAAAATGTTCATCCGGGAATCGCCAGTTCAAAAACTCGTTACAAAGATGGATTATGTAGCGGTCGGCATTGGAACCTGGCTTACAGCTTTTTGCAGTAGCCTTTTCAATGGCCTTTCTATCGTCATCGTCAAGATTTTCCGGGTCCTTCTCGTTCTTCTTGCAATACTCGGCCTTTGCCTTTTCATAGAATCCCGGATATTCAGCCTCGTATTCCGCCTGCATGAGCGCAGAAATTTCCTTGCACTCTTCGCCTTCCAAAAAGTCCTTCGGAATTTCAAAGACAGGCCAAAAGTCATCGCCGATACCGGTTACGACTTCAAAGTTGCATCGTTCCGCAATCTTTACCGTGTTTTCGATTGCGCCTGGAATGTGGCCGAACAACGTGCGCATTTCTTCTTCGGTCTTAAAGTAGAACTTCGTTGTCGGGAATCGCTTATCTTCAAATTTTTCTATCTGGGTCTTGATCGCAATGCAGCGCAACGCCTTGTGCGCAACATTATCTTCTTCATGAATATAATGAACATCCGCTACGGCAACCAGTTCTCGGTTGTATTCCTTTGCAAGCTGAATGTTGTATTCATTTACAAGGCTTTGCTGTGGGATCCCGTTATCGCAAACAGAAAGGTAAAGATGGTCATGGTCAAAGATTTCGTTCAGTTCGTCCATGAACGGGCGTGCATTCTTTGTACGGCCTGCAGCGACATTTTGCCCATAGTGGCTAAAGTAATCGCCGGCAATCGCAATTACACCTTCCTTGTGTTCCTTGACAACGCTTAACGGCACCGACGGGATTTCTGCCCATCGGTCCCCATCTTCGTAGCGGTGGCTTACAATACGGAGCAAATTGTAATAGCCGTCCTTGTTTTCTACAAGGAGCGTCAGGCGATTGTATGTTGTCGGGTCCTTGCGATCGGCACTCGGCGTTTCGATATACACATGGCAGCCAAGCACAGTCTTTATAGGTTCAAGCCCTTTTTCCTTTCGCTTTTTATTTAGCGACTTGCCTCGTTCCTGGAATTCAAGGATGCCAAACATGGCCGCATGGTCAGTAAGGGCCACGGCTGGGGCATTGTCTGCCGCAGCGGCAGCAAAAATATCATCAAGGCGGGCTGAAGCCTGCAAAATTGAAAATTCGGAATGAACCTGTAAATGAACAAAAGCCATGAGAAGCAATTTAGAAAAAAGCCCCGCTTCAATGAAATTGAAGCAGGGCCAAAGGAGAATATGAAAGCTTTTGATTACTTGATGTTTACACGCTTTGCAAGAGAGCCTACACGAACAATGTACATGCCAGTGCGTGGGAGCACAACATTGTCGCTTGCCGTAGAAACACGCTTGTTCAAAATCAATCTACCTTGAATATCAAGAATTATCAGCTGCTTACCTGCGGCGTTCAAAATATCAATAGATTTTCCATTTACGGCAACCTTGAAACCAGATTCCATACCAGCAAAAGCGATTGCAGTTTCTTCTTCGCTAGAACTAGATTCTTCAGCACTGCTCGATTCCGGAATTGGATCTGATGTAAAAGAAGAGGAACTTGCAACACTGCTGCTCGACTTTGCAGAGCTGCTAGAAGCAATAGAACTAGAAGATGTCGCAGAGCTCGAAGACTGAGCTACAGCCGTCACCGTAATAGTACCAGTCTTTGTCGCTGTAGAAGAGCCACCAGTCGTTGATACAGTAAACTTGTAAGCGCCCGCTGCGGCAGTCTTAGAAACTGTTCCCGAGATGTAAAAGTCACTACCCTTCAAGGTTCCAGAAACACCTTCCGGGAGACCAGTAACGGTAGCGCCCGTAGCACCAGCAATCGTAAAGTAAAATTCTTCTACAGCACCGCCCTGTGCAACAGTCTGAGTTGCACTACCAGTGCCGTGCTTAGTAAGGCTTGCAGAACCAGAAACACTGCTAGAGCTTGCTACGCTGCTGCTTGATTTTACGGAGCTAGATGATGCTATGGAGCTGGAAGACTTCACAGAAGAAGATGATGCTACAGAACTTGAAGACTTTGCTGAACTAGAAGAAGCAGGAGTCACATTACCGCTTGTACCTGGATCCGGGAGAGTCGCGCCTGCATAGAGCTTAATAGAATCACGAAGTGCATAAGCCTTTGCCTGGGTGCTAACATCCGTAAGGGCCATGGTATAGCTTGGCTTAAAGGCAGTACCCATGCCAGCTTCCTTCTTCTTCACGTTTTCTTCATAGTTGTTAATCATCTGGGCTGCAGTAATGGCGCCGTCGCTAGTGTAAAGGTCAAGAGCCTTTTGCACGTTCAAGAACACGTTGTTTTCGATACGAATGTCAGCCTCAACAGCAGCACGAACGCAGTAGCTTGTATTCTTGCTATCAAACAAGTTGTTTGCAACGTGAACCTTGCCAAAACGTACACGCGGCATGCGTTCTACAACGCCATCTGCCCACCAAGTATGGTGGAATGTAACATTCAAGTGCCCACGGTCAGAAGTCTTAGTCTTGCTGTTACCAATGAGGTTACTGAACTGATGACCCGTGCTCTTGCTTGTGTAGCTGAACTTTGTCCAAGAAATGGTGACGTAGTCGGATGCGTTAGTAATATCCAAGTTGCCGTCGTGACCATCGTAAATATCCACGTGGTCAATCCAAACATTCTTGGATTCATGATTCACCTGGAGGCAGTCTTCGTCATCGTCGTCATGGGCGCCAATGCCCTGAAATTTCAAATTGCGGATAATGACATTCTTGGAACCGCTAAGCTTCATGGCGCTACCAGTAGTTGGCTGAGTAATCACAGCTCCCTGATAACCATAAATAGTCACATTGCTACCGACATTGATCGGACCCGCATACGTACCAGGCTTTACATAGATAATCTTGTTACCCGCAGAGGCATACTTTGCAAGGTCAGCTGTCGTGCTAACGGTAACTTCACCATAACCCTTACCACCCGTTGTGCCTCCATTTTGCGTAGCAAAACCAGCCATCGGAAAATCCGGAGAAACAACAGCAAAGCTGTTTGTAGAAAGAGCAAGCCCAAATGCAAGGGCTGTTACAGCAAACTTTGCTGAAGAAAAAAACTTAGTCATATTCCCAATCCTTTTTTGAAATTTTAAAGTTCTCAAAAAATTTCTCAAAATATAATCTAAAGAATTATCCTAGTCAATACTTTTTCACAATTGCTTTTTATTTTTTACAAAAAAAAAGTCGCAAGCTTTAAGCCCACGACCTTCTTACAAATTTAGTGAACGCTATTTTTCGTTCAGCTTCAAAACCTGTTCCACAAACTCGCCTACTTCTTCGAACTTACGATAAACAGAGGCGAATCGGACATACGCCACCTGGTCGATCGGACGGAGTTCCTGCATGACCATGTTGCCAATCTGGTCGTAACGGACTTCCTGCTGTTCCAAGGCGAAAAGGGCATTTTCGATCTTCAAGACGACATCGCCAATGACCTTCGTACTTACAGGGCGCTTTTTGCAAGCCATAGCGACACCACCCAGAAGCTTTTCGCGCTGGTAAGGTTCACGACGGCCATCGCGCTTCACGACGTTTAAAGGCATTTGTTCCACGTATTCGTACGTGGTAAAACGCTTACCGCATTCAAGGCATTCACGACGCCTACGAATGGACGTACCACTCATGCGGCTATCAATGACCTTGTCATTATCTTTCTTGCAAAACGGGCAGATCATAATAGGTTTTGAGGTATGAGGTCGGGCCTACGGCCCTAGAGGAGTGAGGTTCCGAAGATAAAACAGAGATTCCATACTTGCTTTACCTCAAAGCCTTGCACAGCAAGGCGAGCTCACACCTCAAAGGCGCAAAGCGCCGTCCCCATAGCTAGTTATTCTTCTTGAATTCCTCGACGTTTGCCTTGAATTCAGCAAGGTATTCCTTGGCTGCTGCTACAACAGCTTCCGGAGTGTAACCGAATTCCTTTTCAAGCACGCCAGCCGGGGCGGATGCGCCGAAGCGTTCCAGGCCGCTGACCTTGCCGAAGCCACCGACAATCTGAGCGAACAGCAGCGGAAGGCCGCTGGACTTTGCAAACACCGGAGTCCAAGGAGTGATGATGGAATCCTTGTATTCCTTGCTCTGGCTCATGAAGAGGGCCGGGCTGATCATGGAAACAACGCGAACCTTGAGACCTTCGGCGCGGAGAACTTCTGCAGCGTCGTGGGTCAGTAGAACGTCGGAACCGTTAGAAACGAATGTGAGGTCCGGGCGAGCGGAACCGCAGTTGTCGCTCACAATGTAAGCACCCTTGCGGCACTTTGCAGCGTCCACCTTGCGATCGCCAGGGAGAGTCTTCACGTTCTGGCGGGTAAGGATGATTGCAGTCGGGCTATCGTTATTTTCGAAAGCCATTTCCCATGCAGCGGCAGTTTCAAAGGCATCTGCCGGGCGAAGAACGAGCATTTCGGACTTGCCATTTTCACGCTTGAGACCTTCGAGCAAACGAATCTGAGTTTCGTGTTCGATAGGCTGATGTGTCGGGCCATCTTCGCCAACGCGGAAGCTATCGTGAGTGTACATGAACTTCACAGGGAGCTTCATGAGAGCAGCCATGCGGAGCACCGGCTTCATAAAGTCGCTGAATACGAAGAAGGTTGCGCAAATCGGGTAGAGACCGCCGTGAAGAGCGATACCGCAGCAGATTGCGCCCATGGTAAGTTCAGCAACGCCAACCTGGACAAAGCCGCCCTTGAAGTCGTTTGCACGGAATATGCCGGTCTTGTTGAGGAATGCCTGGGTGTTGTCGGAGTTAGAAAGGTCAGCAGAAGAGCAGATGCAGTTCTTGACGTTTTCTGCCAAGTGGCCAAGGATTGTGCCGGAAGTTACGCGAGTTGCAACGCCTTCCTTGAGTTCAAGACCTGAAAGGTCGATCTTTGGAGCCTTGCCAGAGAGCCATTCCTTGAGTGTTGCGGACTTTTCTGGATTTGCAGCGTCCCAAGCGGCCTTTGCCTTTTTCCAGGCTTCGACTTCCTTGCGGAGTTCGGCCTTGCGAGCTTCGAAAGCTTCTGCAACTTCCGGGAAAATCTGGAACGGTTCAGCAGGATCGCCGCCGAGGTTCTTTACAGTTGCGTCGGTAGAAGCGCCAGCTGCATTAAGCGGCTGACCGTGTGTAGAAACAGCACCTTCGAAGGACTTGCCGTCTTCGGCGATTGCACCCTTAGCCATTGTGGTGTGGCCGATCACGATTGTCGGCTTTTCAGTTTCTGCCCATGCTTCCTTGAATGCCTTGCGGAGGCTAGCGATGTCGGAACCGTCGGAATCAATAACGCGGAAACCCCATGCTTCGTACTGCTTCACGAAGTCGTGGCTCATCACGTCTTCG
>DCGZ01000012.1:0-320 GCA_002314675.1 Fibrobacter sp. UBA1765
CTTGACATTTAATACAGTATGTCATACACCAAAGCTCGCTTTGGTGTGCGACGCTCGCCTTGCGACTACTTCAAGAACTGCATGTATGGGAGCTTGGAGGCAAGTTCTGCAACCTTGTCGGCGTTTGCCATGAGTGCAGAGCGAGCGTTCCAGGAACCATCGAGGAACTGGCCGCGAGGACCTTCAGCGAGGGTGAGCTGGATTGTTTCGGAACCTAGCTTCAAGGTGCGATCCTTTGTGCTTGTTTCGATTTCTGTGCTCGGGTTTGCTTCGATGAAGGCAAGAATCTTGTCGGCAGTAGCGTGGTCCACCTTGTAGCA
>DCGZ01000012.1:435-863 GCA_002314675.1 Fibrobacter sp. UBA1765
CGAAGTTCTGGTTAGAAACCAGGATTGTGCCGTTCTTGTAAGCCGGGTCACGGAACGGGTGTGTCTTGCCCTGGGCTGCAAGGCCTGCGATATCGTCAGCGAAGGCGTTGTCGCCAAGGCCGTCGAATGTTACGCACTTCAAAAAACGTGCCGGAATGATACGGTCTGTATCGATGTCGTTACCGCGAACAGGAACGCCGGAACCTTTAACGATGTCAATAGAATTCATTTTTAAATCTCCTTAGCGTTACTTGATGTACTTGCGTACGTCGGTGACCTTGCCTTCGATAGCTGCTGCTGCAACCATTGCCGGGCTCATCAAAATGGTACGGCCGGTCGGGGAACCCTGACGGCCCTTGAAGTTACGGTTGCTAGAAGATGCGCTAACCTGGCGACCCTTCAACTTATCCGGGTTCATGGCAAGGCAG
>DCGZ01000012.1:874-2285 GCA_002314675.1 Fibrobacter sp. UBA1765
AGGCAGAGAGAGCAGCCGGCTTCACGCCATTCTGCACCAGCTTCCTTAAAGATCTTGTCGAGGCCAAGAGCTTCTGCTTCAACCTTGATCTTCATGGAGCCAGGAACGACCCACATCTTAACAGTGTCTGCGACCTTGTGGCCCTTGATGATTTCTGCTGCGGCCTGCAAGTCAGAAAGACGGCCGTTTGTGCAGGAACCGACGAAAGCGATGTCGATTGGAGTGCCGATCATCTTGCCGCCTTCTTCCCAGCCCATGTATTCGTAAGCTTCTTCGATAACCTTCTTTTCGGAACCTTCGAATTCAGAAATCTTCGGCATGTTGTCGTTCAACTGGAGAGCCTGTGCCGGAGTGATGCCCCATGTAACCATCGGTTCGAGGTTATCGCAGTTGATTTCGATTTCGTCGTCAAACTTTGCGTCTGCGTCAGTTGCAACGCTCTTCCAGTATGCAACTGCTTCGTCCCACTTGTCAGCCTTCGGAGCGTACGGCTTGCCCTTGAGGTAAGCGAAAGTCTTTTCGTCCGGGTTGCAGTAGCCAACGCGAGCGCCGCCTTCGATAGCCATGTTACAGATGGTCATACGGCCTTCCATACCCATTTCTTCGATAACCGGGCCTGCAAATTCGTAAGCGTAGCCAACACCGCCGTTAACGCCAAGCTTTGCAATGTATGCAAGAGCAACGTCCTTGGCTGTAACGCCCGGCTTCAGCTTACCGGTAAAGTTGATGCGGCGAGTCTTGAGCGGGCTCATAGCAAGAGTCTGGGTAGCAAGAACGTCTGCAACCTGGCTTGTACCGATACCGAATGCGATAGCGCCGAAAGCACCGTGAGTTGCAGTGTGGGAGTCACCGCAAGCAACGGTCATGCCCGGCTGGGTCACGCCTTCTTCCGGGCCAACGATATGGATAACGCCCTGTTCGTTTGTGCTTGGGCCAAAGAACTTGATGCCGTTGTTCTTGGTGTTGTTTTCAATATGGGAGAACATTTCTTCGGAAATGCCGTCCTGGAGCGGGCGGTTACGTTCCGGGAATGTTGTCGGAATAATGTGGTCAACGGTAGCAAAGGTGCGTTCCGGGAACAGAACCTTTGTGCCTTCTTCACGGAGCTGTGCAAAAGCCTGCGGGCTAGTCACTTCGTGGCAGAGATGGAGACCGATAAAAAGCTGGCACTGACCGCTTTCGAGCTTGGCAACAGTGTGGCTTTCGAAAATCTTCTGATATAATGATTTTCCCATAGTTGAACCTTGGTGATAGTTAAAATTAATTGCGCGCTAAAGATAGTAATTTAGGGGTTAGGGTATAGGGTCTAGGGGCTAGTGAATGTTGATTTTCAGTGTTTTTAGAATCTAGGATTTAGGGGCTACTTAATTGATAATGAAAGTTCTGTCCCAAGCTATTAATTGAATTACCT
>DCGZ01000012.1:2348-3095 GCA_002314675.1 Fibrobacter sp. UBA1765
CCTAACTTCCATCTACAGACTCCTGATTCCTGACTCCTGTCCTCTTGCTCTCGCATCTGTTCATGGGCGTTGCGGCAGCTGCCTGTTGGTTTGCCCTGTGCTGCCGCCGCTCTCTAGCCGTATCGTCCAGGCTTCACGTGCGCCAACATTTTTTGCAAACCGCGACTGCATGCTTTACAAGGCCGCGAACAGGCAAGTTTGCAATGATGGCGCACACGCCAGTCCGTCGGTTCAAAGCACGCAGGGGCGTGCTTCGAATGGCTTCGCCACGTCGGCCGCTAACGCGAATGTTGCAGCCGCTTTGCGGCTGCAACATCTTGAATAATCGCGCCTTTGGCGCCAAAATAAAAGAAAAAAGTAACGCGAAAATGCCAAAAGTACGGATAAATCGGCTCTTTGCCCTGTGTTTTATCCGCCAAAACTCGAGCTTACATCATCCTCATGCCCTGGAAAATCGCAGGCTGGCGGATAAAATGCCCCTGTTGCCGCCGAATTATCCGCCCAAAATGCCAAAATTCAGGTTTCACTTCAAAAAACATCAAAAACATTCTCAAAAATTGTCAATGTCGGCGGATAAGATTGCCTAAAACGGCAAATTTATCCGCCAAGACGCCATGCAACGCCGCCAAAACACCCCGTATGTACTCAAAACACCCCGCGCACCGCCAAAATATCCGGCATGCTGCAAAAAACACAAAAAAAGGCCTGCATTTCTGCAAGCCTTTTCAGTGGAGCTAAGGAGAGTCG
>DCGZ01000012.1:3134-14740 GCA_002314675.1 Fibrobacter sp. UBA1765
CCTCTTGCATGCCATGCAAGCGCTCTACCAACTGAGCTATAACCCCGAATGTGTGCCAAATAGAGAAAAATATTTGGCTAATGTCAAGGGTGAAAAAGAATATATTTTTGAAAAACTAAAAAAAATATAGAACTCGATTTACAGTAGATTTAAAATTGTAAATGTGTTTTTGCTTTTGTTCTACTGATAAATTAAAAGTTATATTGTTTGTATGCAAATCCAAATTCAGCTTTGTTGCTTTATAATAATGCTTCTTTTGCTCGTGATTTACGCAAGTCACAAGCGTTTAAAACTAAGCAGTGAAATTGTCTTTTTGCGTTCCATCATTTTGACGACGTTGATGCTTGCTTTTGATATTACGACCGTCGCCATGATTTATTACATGGACGCTTTGGATTTGCGTTTAGTGGAGTGGGCTTGCCGTCTTTATATAATATCGATTGTGTGGGTCGCAGGTTCTGTGGTCCTGTATGTTTTGTCTGATGTTTTACCACGAAAAAAAATTACGACTTTCAAAAAATATTTTGACATAGTTACAGTCTTGGAATCCGTGCTTGTTGCAGTTCTGCCAATAGAAATCAGTAACCGGTTCTATTCTTATGGCATGGCGGTAAATACTGTTTATGCCATTGCTTCTGTTGATTTTTGTTTAGCATTCTTTTGCTTAGCGTATTTTAGGTCTAGGCTCAATTCGCGCCGTATTTTTGGTGTTTTGCTGTGGCTTGCAATTTGGATTTCCTTTGCTTCTATCCAGTTTGTGCATAATGATATGCTGATTGTTGGTTTTGCAGTCACGCTTGGCATGATTATCTTATTTGTATTGCTTGAAAATCCGGAAGCAAAGTTAGACAGAAAATTCGGATGCTTTAATTATTATACGCTGATGTCCTATTTGCATTCACTTTTCGAAGACAAGGCTGAATTTAGTGTTGTTGCAATTTTTGTGAATAACCTTGCGCAGGTAAGTGAAAGTTCTGTCGAAAGGTCTAGTAGGGTTCTTTTAGGTATTGCACATCGCTATTCCAAGGTGCGTGTTTTTAAAAACGTAAATTGGGAATTTGTTTGTGTTTCAGAAACCCCAAGCCAGATCAACGCTCTTGTAGGCGAATTGTTGGGGGCTCTTTCGCATGATTCTAGTGAACTTGGTGACTTGACGCTTGTTTGTTGCCAAGATGCCGGGCAATTTAATAATGAATATGAGCTTTCGCAGGCTTGTAAATTTGCCCGTGATACGCATTCTGAAAATGCAAGACTGAAAATAGTTTCAAAAGAAATTATAGAAGCTTACCACAGGCGCAGATTCCTGGAACATGAAATTGAAAAAGCCTTGCTTCAAGATAGGGTGGAAATATTCTTTCAGCCGATTTATTCAACGTTCGATAAACAATTTGTTTCTGCTGAGGTACTTGCAAGGATTCGTTTGATAGACGGTGATTATCTTATGCCTGGAGAATTTATTCCGGTTGCAGAAAAATGCGGAAAGATTTATGACCTTGGAATATCGATATTGGAACAAGTTTGTGCATTCCTAAAAAATAATCCGAATGTTGTTTCGAGCTTGAATATAAACTTGTCAAACGCATTGCTTAAAGATGAACGCTTTGGTAAGCAGGTCTTGGCCATTATGGATAAATATGGAATAGTCGCCGAACAGCTGGTTTTTGAAATGCCAGAAACAATTCCTGCGAAAGCCATGATTGTGCAAATGAAAAACCTGGAAATCCTATTGCGCAAGGGAATCCGTTTTGCCATGGATAATTTTGGAAGAGATGATTTCAACCTGATGCGTCTTGTCGATATGCATTTAAGTTATATAAAGCTTGACATGGATCTTTGCAAAGCCTTTTTTAGAGAAAAAAAGTTTGTCCATGTTATAGAAGCGACTCAGAAATTGGCTCAAGATTTAAACTTGAAAATTATCGCCTCGGGTATTGAGTCCGAAAAAGAATTTAAGGGCATGCAAGATCAAAAGATTGAATACATTCAAGGTTTCTATTTTACAAAGCCATTGCCTAAAGAGGAATTTACTGCATTTCTTGACTTGCAGCAAAGATAAATTGTCTTTGGAGAAATATGCATGGTTGTTTTTGACTATTTGAAAAATTTGTTCCTTTATGCAGGCCTAGAAAAGGAAGAATTTCAGAGTGCTAAGGAACTCTTTCATATAGAAAATCGCAAAATGCTTATTCGCATGGCGATGTTTTTGGCTATTGTTATTTTTATCCTTGTTCTGCTTTCTTTTGTAGTAGAAAGTGCTGTTTTGCAAAAGAACCGAGCCGTATATACGATAGTTTGTGTTGTTGAATTTACGCTAGCTTTTCTACCTTACAAGTTCGGTCTAAAATTCCCTAGAATTGTTTTGCCGCTTTGCTATGTGTTTGGCGTGCTTCTTTATGCATTTGGTATCGTTGTTGGCACGATGAACTTGACCGATGCACCTACGGTAACGTTTGTTGTTTTGTGTGCAAGTGTCCCCATGATGTTCTATGACCATCCTGTGCGTTGTAACTTTGTGACGGTCCTTGCGGCAGCAGTCTATTTGCTTGTCGGTTCCATGACTAAGGAACACTCCGCGTTTATAACGGACTTTATTGACATTGCAACATTTGGCGTCGCTGGTATTTTTTTGAACCTGTTCATTATGCAGAGTAGGGCGCATTGTCTTACGCTTACCCAGCATGCCGAAAAACAAAAGAATGAAATTTTAAAATTGAACGATACGCTTGTTGTTCGTTACGATGAACTTGAAAAAAGCCTGGAAAAGGAACGCCGCGACAATAACGTGATCAGTGGTCTTGGTAACCTTTTCTATGCAATCTACGTAATTGACTTGAAGCATAATACGTTCCGCGAAATTACGACGAATAGTAAAATCCAAAACGTATTGAGCAATGTATGTGACGCCCGCTCGGCAATGCGTCTGATTACAGAAAAAATGGTCGCGAACGAAGACAAGACTGAAGTTGCAGTCTTTAATAATTTTGATACTGTCAAGGAACGGTTGCGGGGCAAGTCTTCGCTTTCCATAGAATATGAGGGAATTTCCATAGGCTGGAGTCGAGCGATGCTTGTGCCTATAGCATTTGATGAAAATGGTGACGTTTCTGAAATTCTCTATACAACCCGCTTGATTAATGAGGAAAGAAAATCAAACCTCGAACAGGAACACATTCGCAATATTTACGCATCAATGAATTCTGCCCTTTGGAATATTGAATTTGATATGGGTGGAGAAATTTCTTTATGCTATTGGAGCTCTGCTTTTAGAAGGATGCTTGGCTTTGAAACTGAAAAAGAGTTCCCTGCAGTTCTTGAATCATGGACAAATTTGATTTACGAATCTGACAAGCCTTTTGTCTTGCAAAAATTCTGGTCTGCAATAAATGATCCGACCAATAGTTCCGTTTTTGATGTGGAGTTTCGCATGCAGAAAAAGAATGGCGACTTTTTCTGGTTTCACTCCGCTGGCCGAATAACGCGAAGAACGAATGGCTCTCCGATTTCTTTTATTGGTGTTTGCGTAGATATAAATGATCGCAAGAAGATGGAAGAAAAAATCGCAAGTCAGCAAATGATTATGCAAAATGCGCTTGTAGACGCTCAACGTGCAAACAACGCAAAGACAACCTTCCTGAACAAGCTGAGTCACGATGTTCGAATTCCGATGAATTCAATTTTAGGATTTGTAGAACTTGCCAAAACGAATGCCGCTAACTCTAAATTGCTGTCGGAATATCTTGATAAAATTTCAGTTTCGACTGGCTATATGCGGTCGCTTGTGGATGATATTCTTGATATAAGTCGTATAGAAAGTGGAACCTATGAACTTGAAAGTAGCCAAAATAATCTTTGCTCGATTTTAAGGGAAATTGAGATTTTGGTTTTGCCCGAAATTCAAAGTCGAAATTTGAAATTCAGGTTGAATGCTGATTTGAAAAATGAAGACGTGCTTTGCGATAAAAATCGATTGATCCAGATTGTTTTAAACTTGCTGGGCAGTTCCATGAATATTTCGAAACCTGGTGAAGAAATAGAACTGGGTGTTCGACAAAACTTTGCTCCTCAAAACGGAATAGCCTTCTATGACATTCATGTTAGGAACATACTTTTAAATTCTGAACTTGTTTTAAGAGTGAATTTCGAAGTATGCTCTAAGCAGATGAGAGCTTCTGAAAAAGTTGCATGCAATAGCAAGGATGTTTTGAAGAATAAAAGAATCCTGCTTGTTGAAGATGATTCCCTGAATTGTGAAATAGAAAGAACAGTCCTGGAAATGAACGGCTGCATTGTTGAAATCGCTTCGAACGGCGCCGAGGCTGTTGAAAAGGTCAAGAATGCCGAACCAGGAAGTTACGATGCGATTCTCATGGATATCCAGATGCCTGTAATGGATGGCTACACAGCAACTCGCGAAATTCGTAATTTAAAACGTTCCGAAATATCAAGCTTGCCAATTGTCGCCCTTACGGCAAATGTGACTGAGGAAGAAAAATTGTTGACGCAGTCTGCCGGCATGGACGGGCATGTCGGTAAGCCAATTGATGTGCAGAATGTCGCCGCTGTTATTGCGAGCCTCGTGAAAAATTGATTACGGGTAAGTTTCGTACTTGGCGTCGCGTTCTACTGGCGTTAAACCTTGTTCGCGTATAAGGTCCTGCATTTTGGCTGGAGTCAAGCCTACCGGAACTTTTGCACCTGCGGCATGCGTAATCTTTTCTTCGATGATTGTGCCGTCGAGGTCGCTTGCCCCTGCATGTAATGCCTTCATTGCTGTTTCGATGCCCATCTGGATCCAGTATGCCTTAATGTGCGGGAAGTTGTCAAGGAACAGCCTTGAAACAGCGACTGTGCGCAGAATATCTTCTGGGCTTGTCATGTTCGGCACAATGTTGTGAAGCGCATTGTGTTCCGGGTGGTATACGAGCGGAATGAATGCAAAGAATCCTGGAGCCTCGTCTTGTAATTTACGCAAACGGTCCATGTGGTCAATGCGGTCTTCATAGCTTTCGATGTGGCCAAAAAGCATGGTTGCATTTGTTGGAATGTCTAGCTTGTGCGCTGCCCTGTGGACAGCTAGCCATTCGTCGCCAGTTTCCTTGCCCGGGCAAATCTTGTCTCGAACTTCTTGGCGTAAAATTTCTGCCCCGCCGCCTGGGAGTGCATCGAGACCCGCGTCCTTAAGCGTAGCCATGATCTGTTCTGGAGTTTGTCCAGAAATTTTAGCGAAGTGGCAAATTTCGACAGCGGTAAACGCTTTCAGGTTAACCTTTGGAAATTCATGTCGCAAGTCGCGGAGCATGTCTATGTAGTAGGTAAACGGGTGGTCCGGGTGTAATCCGCCAACGATATGGAGTTCGCGAGCTCCAATGTCGATGGCTTCTTCGGCCTTGTTTCGAATGGTTTGGTAATCCCAGTCGTAGGCCGTTGGACTGTCTTTTTTTATTCTTGAAAATGCGCAGAACTTGCAATGCAGTACACAGACGTTTGTGTAATTGATTTGACGGTTGTTCACCCAGAAAACCTTGTCTCCATGACGGCGCTGCTTTTCTGCATCTGCCATTTTGCAAAGGTCTTCAAGAGGTGCGTTCTTGAACAAATCTAAAGCTTCTGAAGTTGTAATGCGCATATTTTGTTAGTACCTTTCTGCACGGCACTTTTCGCGTCGTTCCCTAAGTTCATCAACGACTGTGTAGGGCATCTTCATGCAGTTTACCATGGTCGTTCCGTGGTCCGTATGAAAGTCGGAGCCGCCAGTGCCAATCAAGTTGTATTTGGCGGCTATGTCTCGGAACTTGCGTGCAACATTGCCCTTTTGAGCCGGAGAGTAAGTTTCGATACCCTGGATTCCCCATTCTACGCAGTCTTTTATAAAGTCTTCGTCTACGCCAGATTTATATGGGTGTGCTAGCACCGCAATACCGCCCGCATTTTCGATCATGCGAATGGTTTGTTGCGGATTTAGGCCTTTCTTTTCGACAAATGCGACGCAGCCTTCGCCAAGGTACTTTGTAAAAGCTTCGCCAAAGCTCGAAATGTATTCTTCTGCAACAAGCGACATGGCGACGTGCGGTCTGCCGATGACCTTGCCGTGGCAGTAGCTTGCAACCTTGTCATAGTTCAAGTCTATGCCTAGCCCGTTCAATTTTTTGATAATTGCCTTGACGCGAACAATGCGCTGCTTTGCAAATTCGTCAAGAGCCATGTTCAAGGCCAGGTTTGTCGGGTCGCAAAAATAGCCAAGGATATGTATATCGCGTCCTTGCCAAACAGATGAAATTTCAATGCCTGGAATGATTTCGATTTCGGCCTGCTTTGCTACATTGACAGCCTGGGAATAGGAATCCAGGTTGTCATGATCGGTAATGGAAATGCAACGAAGCCCTTTTCGCTTGCAAAGGGAAATCAGTTCTTCTACGCTCAGTTCCCCGTCGGAAAGGTTTGTATGCATGTGCAAGTCGGCAAAACCGATCTTGCCTGGCTTCAAGGCGTTACTTGGCACTTACGCCTCCATAAAGCTTTGTAAGCAATGTAGCCTTTTCTGTATCGGATGCGACAAGGCAGATGTTCAAGAACGGGTAGAACGATTGTTCAAAGCCGATCCTGCACGTGGCATTAGAATGCCTTGCCAAGTAAAGGGAAGGCAAAAAGCTGTCGCCAAAATATAGGCAGAGTTCGGGCTTGAATTGTTGAATGCGGTTTTCCGTATTGATGAATTCAGGTTCGCCGAAACGATAGGATTTTGTATCCAGGTAAGTTATTTCTGCCGGGTGTTCTTCCCGAAGCAGGGCTTCGCGAAGACTATCGTGGGCAACGATTAGCGTTGTCTTTTTGTTCCAGAATTGCTTGCAAGTACGAATGTATAAAATCGCAAGCTTAGGGTCGGTTGGCAAAAAGACCAGGGTTTGCTTGAAGGCCGTAAGTTTTTCTGGATAATAGAAAGCGCCACTTTCGCCTCCGGCACGCTTTAGGAACCAGTTTCTGAGCGATTCTTCCGAAGAAAAACGCTTAAAAAAGTAACGGAACGTGTCTATAAAGTATGGCGATGGTTTCACGGGGGATAATTTAGAAAATTTATGGAAGATTGACCCTTAAGTTTTAGTATAGCGCCTATTTATGGACTAGTTTGTTTTGATGCTTTTTCTACATTTACGCCTATGAAATTTTATGCAATCAAGACTCCTGAATTTTGCAAGGTTGTTACAAGCTGGCCAGAATGTGAAAAATTGACCCATGGCGTAAAAGGAGCTCTTTTTAAGTCGTTTAAGACAAAAGAAGAAGCTGATGCATGGTGCTCTGGAATTTCGGCCCCTGTAAAAGAGGGAATCCGCGTATATGTAGATGGTTCTTTTTCCCCTGGGTTCCCTTATGCGGGCTGGGGATTTGTCGTGACCGATGGCGAAGAAGTCTTGGCAAAGGCTTGCGGCATAACCTCGTTCCCTGCAGAAAGCAGGAATATCGATGGCGAAGTCATGGCTAGTTTCCAGGCAATGCGTTGGCTTGCGACTAACAATAAAATTGGCATTATCTGTCACGATTATGAAGGCATCGCTCGTTGGGCCAAGGGTGAATGGCAAGCCAAGAGCTCTATTGCAAAGCAGTATGTTTCTGCAATCCAGCCGTATTTAAAAAATGTGCAGTTCGAAAAAGTCGAAGCGCACACTGGTGTAAAGTTCAATGAAATGGTTGATGGCCTTGCAAAAGAAGCAATAGCTGTAGCAAAGCAAAAGGCGGGGCAATCGTAAGAGGTCGCACCTTTGGTGCTTTGAGGCGTGAGGTCGTTCGCTGCGCTCACTTTGAGGAGTGAGGAACGCACCTTCGGTGCTTGAGGTGTGAGGTCGGCGCAAAGCGCCTAGAGGAAATGCTGTAGGCAGTCGGCTGTAGGCTGTCGTCAAAAACGCTTCTTTACCATGTCGTTGCGAGCGAAGCGCGGCAATCCAGTGCAAAGTTCTGGATTACTTCGCGTTGCTCGTGATGACAGTTAAGAAACCAGAAACAAGAAAGCAGTGGTTCGACAAGCTCACCAAACTTGTGATGGTCATGTCGTTGCGAGCGAAGCGCGGCAACCTAGAACAAGACGCAAAAGCTAGAAGCATGAAAATTAGCAAGTCTCTCTCGTCTGTCATGGCTTCGCCATAGGATGTGGCTGCACTCGGTCCTGCCCAAGCAAGCTTGGTCGCGACTCTCGTTTGCACACATCTCGTCTGTAGGGCCATAGGCCCGTTCTCTCGTCTAATCACCAGCCACTAGATCATAGTCCTGTAGACTTCCTCAACCTGCTTGTCGTTAAGCGGGTTGAAATTGCCCAGTTCGCCAGGGCGGCTTCGCTTGGCCTTTTTAGCCATTATAGCGATGTCGCTTTCCTTGAAACCAGGAATTTCGCTTAAGCGTGTTGGCATGCCAAGGCTTGTCCAGAATTCAGAAAGCTTTGCGATGCCTTCAAGAGCTGTTTCGTCGTCATTTGCCTTTGGTGTAATGCCAAAGACACGGGTCGCAAGTTGCACAAAACGAGCCTTCTTGAACTGCAATTGGTAACGCATCCAGTGCGGGTAAGTGATTGCGAGTCCTGCACCGTGGGCAACGTCGTAAAGAGCACTCATTTCATGTTCAAGCGCGTGTACGCTCCAGTCTTCAACACGGCCTAGTCCAAGAATGTTAACGTGAGCAACTGTACCAGCCCAGAGCAACGTGTCGCGTGCATCGGTGTCGTTGATGTTTTCTCGGATTGCGTTCCCTGCCGCTATGATGGAGCGGAGCACAGCTTCGCACATTTGGTCTGTCAAGTCGACTGCTTCTGTGTTTGTAAAATAGCGTTCAAAGATATGCGCCATCATGTCGACAATGCCGCACGCAGTCTGGTAAAGCGGCAAGCTGTAAGTCAATTCCGGGTCAAGAATCGAGAATCGCGGGCGCAAGCATTCGCCTGTAGCAGAACGCTTAAGCAATGTGCTTTCCTGGGTAATCACCGTGTTGCCGGAGCCTTCAGAACCGGCCGCAGGGATTGTTAGAATTACGCCGACAGGGAGAGCCTTTTGCGGCATGCGCTTGCGTGCATAAAAATCCCAAACTTCACCTTCGTTTACTGCCCCCATTGCAATGCCCTTGGCCGTGTCGATCACGGAACCGCCACCAAGAGCAAGAACAAAGTCAATTCCTTGTTCTCTGCAAACTTCAATGCCTTTGTAAACCGGACCGTCAACAGGGTTCGGGCGCACGCCGCCGAACAAAACAACCTCAATGTTTTCTGCCTTCAGGGAATCGACAACGCGCTTTAAAAGACCGCTGCGTTCCGCATGAGAGGAACCATAAACAATGAGAGCCTTCTTTGCGCCAAGAGCTGCGGTTTGCTTGCCGGCTTCGTTGACAGTACCCTTGCCAAAAACAAAACGAGTAGGGGAGTAGTAGGTAAATGGAATCATGCCTTAAATATATTAAAAGGTCGGTAAAATTTTAGGGCGGTAGCCGCGCTCTTGCCGTATCGCATGTCCTTTGTTCCTTTCAGTCACCGGCCATGCGTCGGTTCAAAGCGGCAACTTCGTACCGCTTCGAATGCCTTCGCACATCGATCGCTACCGCGAAACGCGTAAAAAAAAGTTAACTTGATGCTGGGAAAGCGCATGTTCGTTGTTGACTAGTTGCCTCTGATAGAATTTTTAACTAAATTCATATTCAAAGAGGTTTTTATTATGAAAAAACAATGGCTTTTTGGTTTGTTGACAGCTAGCGCAATGATTTCCGCTGGCCTTGTTGCTTGTGGTTCTGGCGATATTGCTAAGCCAGGTGAATATGATGAAGCTTTTTTGGCTGACGTAGGTGCAGAATCTGGCCCTATCAATAAGATTATTGGTGATGCAGAAAAAGATTACGCAGCGTGTTTGAGTTCTGGAGCCTGTGAAGCTCGCCCTGTAGAACCGAAGGAAGAATCCTCTTCTTCGACAGAAGTTCCTGCAGAAAGCTCCAGCTCTAATGGTGGAACAACACCTGGTGGCACAACTACCAATCCTGGTACAACACCTGGCGGTACAACCACAAATCCTGGCACAACACCTGGCGGTACAACCACGAATCCTGGTACAACACCTGGTGGCACAACTACAGACCCAGGTACAACACCTGGTGGCACAACTACAGACCCAGGTACAACTCCGGGCGGTACAACCACAGACCCTGGTACAACACCGGGCGGTACAACCACAGACCCAGGTACAACTCCTGGCGGTACAACCACAGATCCTGGTACAACTCCGGGCAACGATCCTGAATCCAGCTCTTCAACTCCAGTTGAAAATCCTCCAGAAAGTTCTAGTTCTACACCAACACCAAGTGGTGACGCTAATGTGTTGACTCTTCCATTCCAGAATGAAGTTCTCGAGCCGGGTACCTATACTGCGACATTCTCTGGTTCGACATTGCAGGTTGGAGGAAATTCTGGAGATTGTACAGCAAATATCAATGGTAAAGATTATTCTATTGGATGGTCTTCCCAAATTCAAGGGGTTAGTGGTAATCTCACGATTATTGTTGATAAAGCTTGTGTAAATGGTATTTCAGGTTGGTAAACAATACCATTTAAATTTTAAAAACCTCGTCAGCATTTGCTGCGAGGTTTTTTTATATCTCCTCGAACCAGGACTTGCCGATGATGCCTTTCCAGAAGCTTGCGTAGTCATTAATTGTTATAGGTGGCCCGAACTGCAATAGCTGGTACGTTTCGCCTTGCCATCTGTATGCTCCTGGTACTTCACTGAACCCATTCCGTTTGTAGAATTGTTTGCGCTGAATTCGTTGAGCATTGTTTGCTGTTGAGGCATCTTCAAATTCAGTATCTACGACTATGGTTTTGTCAGGAAATTCACTGATAATTGACTTGAGAATTTCGGAGCCAAAGCCTTTGTTTCGCTGTTGTTCTTCGACTGCGAAGTAGGTTATGTTGACGATGCGTTTACCTGCAATGTAGCTTGCGAATCCACAGAATTCATTTGCGTTGAAATATGCCTTGAACTTGCGACCTTGCGTTGTGTCGAGCAAGTATTGTATTGGTATGATTTCGTTTTCTGGGAAGGCTCTTTTGTATAGAGAGAGAACCTTGCTGTAGAAGGGGGCTGTGGTAGTTACAAGTTTTTCTTGAAGCATGCGTTAAAGGTAGAATGAAAAAGGTGTGGTTGAGTCATTTTTTTATAACGTACATGTTGTTATGTAGTACTAAGCTGTTTTTTATTGTAGTTTAGTACCATGGTGTTGTTGCCAAGTTTTTTGCCGATGGTACTAAAAATGAAAAAATCGGAGTTTAGTACCATTAAAAATAAGACAGTGGAGAAGCTATGGTACTAAAACAGGCTGGAGTATCAGTTAGTTATCATCATGAGCGATACAATGAGTTTGTTGGTAAGTCAGCCTATTAGAGATTGTCATTGAACTCAGCCATGCCTAAAGCAAGTAGAACTTGTTTTTGACCGCGACTCTCGCCTGAGCGAGATAGCCTCCGGGGTCACTTCGTTCCCCCTTCGCCCTTCGGGCTTCCGATTGCTTTGCAATCGAAAGGCTTAAATCTTGCCTAATTCGCTTTGCTCATGGCAAGATTTAATCGAACTCACTTCTCGTGAGTTCTC
>DCGZ01000062.1:0-10274 GCA_002314675.1 Fibrobacter sp. UBA1765
CTATAAAAATCGACCGTCCTAAAAATTTTTTCTCGCTAAATCATTGATTTTCAACGAGATAACCAGAAAGCTAAAATATCCCGAGTCAAAAAGCCGTGAAACTTTTAAAGTTTGCACGATCGGCACAAAAGCCGACACCACATAATATAGCATAAAAATCTAAGCGAAGCACAACATAGGCTAAAATTTTACCCAAACGCGTTGCATAAATATTTTGCAGGCGTCAATTTTCCAAGACATAGCGCCTAAAACGCACATGCTTAAAAACATGCGTCAACGAAACTCCTTCAGAAGTTTTTCGTTCACTGGCAACACGCTTAGTCGTGCTATAAACAGCATCCATCGAATTTTGCTTGCACCACCGCAAAACACTGATTGTCGCACCCCACTCCCCCTGAACCCACACGATGTCTCCAGCACAGCAAACCGAGCCAAGCCAGTCGAGCACAGGAGAAACAAAGTCCTCCACCGAATCTAATTCTGGGGGGACGCTCCCCCACAACGTTTTCAATTCACCAGGCAAATCTACTAAGCTGTCCACGGACCAGTTACATTGCAAATCATGCACCTGGTCCTCCGTTTGCGTATGGTTCGTAACAACAAATACCCTAGACATTGCCAAACACCAACGGTTTTATTTTTTCTAAAGCTATTCTGAGGTTCGCAATCATGCTATTGGCATGGTTCCCTTCGCCAAGAGAGTGGGCAACTTCCTTTCTGTTCTGGTTAATTGTTCCAAAAATCTGCTTTAAGTTATTCATTTGATCTGGCGTATAGTGATTTTGAAAGCTCAAAGCCATTTTTTGTTCTTCTGGTTTCAACTTGCTAAACTGCGACTTGTTCCGATTGAACAAAATCAACCCCTTGGCAACATCACGAGCCTGCTTGGCATCTACATCCAAACCGTTCTTTTCGCACACCCACGAAACAATAGCTTCGGCAAGGCAAATATACGACGATGCGTAATGGCAAAGATAGTTCTGGTACTCGGCAAAGCAGAACTGTTTTTGCGCAACGGACTCGGCATTTTTAAAGGTCGACAAGAACTTTTTTACAACCGGGCGCACAACAAGCTGCGCATGAACAGAAGCCTCTTTTAAAATTTTGTCAATTGACTTCAAGTCTTCTACAAGCTCTATTACACCAGCGATATGGTTCAAGTTCACAAGGTCCGAAAAGCGCGTAAGTTTTTTCGCAATTTCAAGATCCTTTGCATTGCCTGACTTTTTCAAAAGCTCTACGACCTGGTACGCATTGCCAGCCTTCATAAAGTCGCTAGCGGCAGAAACCCAGTCGCTCATAGTCAACACCGGATTCAGTTCAACGACCGGAGCGTAGCCGAATTCCCTCACTATATCTAGCATTCCATAAGAAATAGACTTGATGTCTAGACGTTTGGAGCTAACATTTTTCAAGTACACCAAGGCGTTCATGAGGTGCAAAGGCAAAGACCTAAACGAATGCGTAATATCAAGATACAATTCATCATTTGAATTCAAATACTGCTCAATAGAAAATATGAGCTGCGCATTCAAATCCATTTCTTGTTCATTTACGCCGTAATGCACAAGGATTATCTTGGACCCTGCTCCTAGGGATTTTTCAATCAGCTCCTGGTGCGGTAGCGGAGTCAACGGCGTTTGCGCCGTAGCATTGCTACAGTACTCACCAATTTCAATATAGGCGTCATCTACACCGCCACCGTTTGCAGAAGCGTATACTTCTTCCCACATTGACTTTGGCGTGCCTACAAGAATCACCTTGTCTATGCCGTAATGTTTCTTTAATGCAAAGGCTATAAAAGAGCTTTCTTGCACGTCGCCATCAGGAAATTGATACTTTGCAGTTCTGTACTGTCTATAGCCATTTGCCGAAGCGTCAGCAACTGAGGTTCCCAAAAAAGAAATCAAAACTTTTGACATTAAGCTTTCCCTCTTTCGTCTCTATGCCTCTGACGGGTCGAGGCGTTCTGCGATGTATTTTCACCCCTGTTCGATTCCATATACTGTTTATTTTCATCGAACACTTCAAAGCCGTCGTATTTAGTTTGTCCACCAATCTTTGTAATGCCTGTAGGAACCAAATCATAGCCATACAGGAAATCATCTGTAGTCAAAGAAAGCGCCGGCAGTGTTTGACCCGAATAGACAACGCCGTCTGACATTCTTACAGGAGTAAGACCCACGCCAACTTTACAATTCTTTTTTGGCTGGTTCATTTTGGCAAATCTGGTAAACCATTGCAAGCCCTCGCGGCGAACGTCATTACCATTCATCCCTACAGCCCTTGGATAACGCAATTTTTCTACAGGCTGCTGCGACTTTTGATACAAATCAAAGCGTTCCTTGAATTCTTTTACAAGATCTGCGAAATCTGCTGGTAGTTCCATGATTCCAGAAGAACGATCCATCAGCAGTTTTTCTTCGCCATCTTCATCTACAAACTTTACGTTTTGCACCTGGCAATGACCAAGGCCAAGCGGTTTGCCACCTCCAAGCTTCCAATCCGCAGAACAGGTAAGCAACAAAAGTGCAAGTTCATATTTGCTAAGCGACCTTACGCTCAACTTCAAACTTCCAATTTGCTCAGACTTTAAAAGTTCCACACGCTTAGTCATATTACTTGCCTTGGAATAGTCTATTTTCCCAGACCCGCCATACACGCCCTGCACACTGTAGTTCCATGGTGCTGAAGAACCCGTTTCGGCAGAATTCCTGTAAACCTTGTAGCCCTTCAAATCAGAATTTGCAGAAACATTTTCGGACGAAGCGTCCCTGTAAAAAGCTAGGCAGCCCGGGTGCGGCGTTCCAAGAACTGCAAGCGTAACATCCTTTTCAAGATTTGCGCAGCCATTTCTAAACACCAAGTTATGGCAACGAATGCGGCCTGCAAAAGCCTTGCCGCCCTTTGCACTTTCCATAGGAACAAGGCCAAACAAGTTAGACACCGGGTCTACATTTCCATCGGGTTTTGCCGCATCCGGGCGAACGTGGGGTGGCAAGGCATCATTCAAGTTCGTACCTTGTTTACCCCAGCGAGCCCATTGAATAGAAGCAATCTCGGTAGCCGTGCCAACGCGTGAAGCCGCACCGTTGGTCGGTGCAATCCAAACAAGATCGCCCTTCTTTAATTTTGAATGGCTTCCATTACGATTCCTGTTTTCATAATCTGCCCAAAATTTCACAGGCAATTCTATCAGGGCGTTCGGAGACATGTCTGGCCTAAACAAGCCTTCCTTCTTTTTGTCTTTATTGCCAACAGGTCTGCCAGAAAATTTGACCATCCACCCACCATCAATAGGCGTAGTGCTAATTCTATTAGGATTTTCGCAATCATCCACATAACAGGTATTTCTAGCTGTCGTTGGTCTAAGATTTTTTATTTCTAGTCGTGATCTTTTTGCCAACGATTCAAGATCACTTGCCAAGATAAGTCTCGTTTCGCCAGCACGAATAGTTCCTGCATGGGAACTTGAACCCGGCACTTCAACCATGGCCAAAATTGGATGTCCCGAAGGATTTGCCTGAGTTTTGCCTAACGCCAAATCTCTTGCCTGGCAAAGCCACATATTAGTATCTAAATACCCAAGGGAGCTACCCGCAAGCACAGTCATCAAATTACGCAAACTGCCACGAATCGATGTTGCCGGGACAATCACGTCGTTACCAATCGAAAGTACCTTGTGATAAGGAACGCTATCGTATTCAGGACGCACAGCCTTTGGAGCATCTGCAGACTTTTCCGGGTTAATAGAAAGCAACGGAGAAACCGTTTTTACCTCTAATTTCAAGACACCCGTATAACGCTCAGCACTATCAAATTCTTCTGCGGTCAGGAGCGACGGCTTTGTTCTTGGCAAGGCATTCTTAGGGAACGGAATAAACGTATACGGATTTGTAAAAGCAGAGCCAAATTCACTAGAATTTCTGTTAGGTTCAGAAAACTTTTTTTCGCTGTATGAATTCTGCCTGCCATAGGAGCGATTACCGCCATGATTCCTAAAATCACCATGGTTTCCTCCAAAGTTATTCTGCTTTACCGGTTCTGCCTTGGGCGTTTGACGATTCAACGACTTCATTCTACTTAAAATATCACCAGCCATACTACACCCCACCTTCAATTTCTTTATTCAACTTCTTTTCAACTTCTTCCCAGTTTGCAATTTCTAGCAAGCCGCTGCCTTTGCTGGAACCAACAGAAATTATTCCTAGGTTCAAGGCGTTCAAGGTCTTTTTAAGCCATAAAACTTCACGTTTCCAAGTTTCCAAATTTTGAGAAGCGATTAAAGAAACATTCAGTTTAAAGCAAACATCCCCGACAAGCACCGAATTTGTAAACAAGGCACCGTTCACAAAGCCACCAGAAAAAGCATCTATAGCAACGTGTTTACGCTGTTGCAAATTTCCCGTCTTCGCTTCTGCAACAGAATAGGCATCTGAAAAGTGAATTCTCCCCCGCTTATAAAGTGAACCGAACAAATCAAGAATCGGGTCATTCAACAAGGCCGGGTTGTTTTGAATGTTCTTGCGTTTTTCCAGAGAGTTAATGCCGCCCCATCCAATCAGGTCCGGGTCATTATCATCCTGTTTTTGGTAACGTAATTCAAAGCCATCTTTTTTGGCAAGTCGCGTCATCCAGGCTCTAAAAATTCCACGGAACGTAGAACCCGGAATTCTCCAATATACCTTGCCATCGGCCTTGCAAACTTTTTGAGGGGCGCTCTGTTCACCTTCCATTGTAGTTCCATAACCAACGACAAGGTCTTCGCCGGCAGGGATCCTTAAATCAAGCGACAAATTCAATTTATATTTCAAGTCTTCGCCAACCAAGGATTCGCCCTCATCGGTAAACTTGCCGCAGCGGTCATTATAGCGAACATCCTGCCATTTTGCAAAGCCTTCCGCAGTATCAACATTAACCTTCAAGACCTTAAGCTTTGAAGCGTCCATGCGACCGATGCCTCGGTTTCGGTTTCCACCCAAAAGGAGTTCGCCGTTCAAAGCGTTACTCAAAGCCCTCAAAATAAAGCTAGCATCTACCCCCTTTGGCGGCTGTATGTAAATGAGCAAATAGCCTGCAGTTTTTGGCGGCAACAGCTGAATAGAAAACAAAGCTTTATCAGCAACGGCTCCCGAATGCCTGTCAATCATATTGTGCACACGCACTTCGCTATTGCCGGTTTCTAAAACGACATCGCTTACACGTACCAAAGAACCAAAGCTTTCAGATTCATCAGTTTCCAACGCTTTTCCAAACCACCGCTCAATCACATCGCAAGAGACTCCATTTTCCTTAAGCGAGTTTCTAATAGCACCCGTCAAGGAAGTTCCCCTAAGCACAGCTTCACCCTTGCCGTTCCTTGCAATGGCAACCGTATTCGAATCACGTTCTTCGCCAACAGCCAAGCCTTCCGGGAACGAAATCTTTCCAAAAATCCTATAAAACTCGTTCATTATTTACCCCTTTCCGTCGCAACAGCCAAATCGTACCAAACCTTGATAGCCTTTCGGGAATAAGCCTGTTCCCTTGTTTCTATCATATTCTTTACATTACTAAATACACCTTCCCAACGGCTCCAAATATTGTCTGGGCGATTTTTAATCTGCTTTTCCAAATGAGCCAACGCCGATCTCTGATCATGCTCCACAAGAGTCATAAGCGTTGAAATTTGACTTGGCGAAAGAAGGTTCTTGTTTTTTTCTCTGTTCTTTTTCCAAAGTTCAAGGCCATGTTTTGCAGCATCGTCTGTATCTTTGACAGAACGGATTTCGGCAGACTCGCTGAACTTTACACTCGCAATGTTTGGATGCAAAAGCACTGAACCAAAACCTCGTTCCTTGCCAAGGCCAACGCCCTTCATCAGCAATTCTTGAACATTGCAAGTACAGGATTCCAGGCAGAACACGGAACCCGGAGCAATAACCTTCTTCGCTTCTTGCAATCCGTTCTTGTGCCTATTCCAGCCAAACAGAATCTGCACACCCGCAGATTGATTAACAACCTTGCAACCGGTCCAATAGCGTTCCACCAAGGCCTTCAAGATTGCATCTGCAGAATCTTCTTGCAAGTCTTCATCAATAAGCAAAGGTGATTGCACAATGAAGGCAGGGACTTCTTTGCCATAACGGTTTTTCGGCAATTCCATCGGCAACGATTCCACAGGCTCAACAACTAACTTACCTTGGCCACGAACAGAACGCGACTTACCTATTGAAACAACCGGATTTTTATCCAATGACTTTTGCAGCAATAGGAACGCATCTTCTGGCATGGTCACAAAACCGACAAAGAAATGTTCCGCCAAAGATTGAACAGTAAAGAAATTACGTTCGTTTCCAGATTCGCCTCCGTTTATAACGCCATGTGCAGTCAAGTGGCGAGCCATGTCTCCAGAACGCCAAAGTACCGTAGAACCGTCTTTTTTTCTAATCATCACGCCATCGGCGGACTTTATAGGCAAATTATTCTTTTTTTCATCCCAAGGATAGTCTTCAATTTTTTCGTCGCAAAAATTAAAGGATTTATCATCATTTGCAAGCTTGCTAATCTTGTGCGAAGCGGAAGCCCGTACAGCAAAGGCTCCTTTATATTCGGCACCTGTAGGCAACGGTTCCAAAGGCCAGGTTCTAAAGCCACTAGATTCAAAGCATGCCGTAGCTACGCTAGAGTTAAGTTCATTCACACGCGTTAAAATACAGCCCTGCACAGCACTGGCTGGAATCGTAAAACCGGAAACAATCGTATTATTGCCAACAATTGGAGTTTCAGGAATACAAATCGGGTTCGTTGTTTCAAAGCTAACCCTCGCAACAACAATCTTATTCGGATCGCCTACAGTAACAATTTCGGTCTTAGATTCTACTGCTGGGTTCAGGCATTCAATATCTTTAAGCAAAGCCCCTGGAGTTTTGCAGCCAGCAATAGAAACCGTGCATGCACCGGCACCACGGTTCCTTGAACCGCCAAGTTCAAAAATACTTAGCAAGGCATAGCAAACCACAGATTCAAGCAAGGCAGATTCTTGCTGCACATAAACGGAACCAGAAAATTTTGTTCCAGCACAAATAGCTTCGCATGTTCTAAGAGAGCCTTCTTTTGCAGTTCCAAATTCATTTAGTGCAGTCCTAGAAACATACCTTGTAGCGTTTGCATTTTTCGAAACAAGGTTCGCATTTGTAACACTAAACTTAGAGGAGTTTTCAAACGCTTCACCTGGCTTTCCAAAGCTGCCAAGCAATGCACTTCTTTTTTCACCATCCAAAATACATTCCGGAATCTCCTTGATGTTCTGAAGCATCAACCCCTTGATATGGGAGGCAGGGATTACAGGATTGCCGTTGGTATCCCTTGCCACAAGGGAGTCAACCAAGTTAGAGCCAAGGCCACTAGAAACTTCGGCATCGGAGACCAGCGCGATTTCGAACTTTATTTGTTTAGACATTAGACAGTCTCCTTTTGCATGCGGGAATCTTCTTCCAATAATGAAAGAGCATCAATAACAGGCGTAGTCAAGCGTTTTTTACCCTCGACTTCCAATTCAACCCACTTAGATGGCTTCGGGAAACAGGAATCATACGTGCCAGAATCGCAAGGGGCCGCCAAGTCATTTGCAAGAGTCGGATGATTCTTTAGAATTTCGGCAACAAAGGCAAGACGCTCGCCATAGCTCTTGCTCATCGCAGGTAAAACCCTGTAACGAATTGTCGCTGGAATTTCTTTATAAGAATTTGAAAGCTTTTCAATTTCCTTGAATTCGGTCCAGGTACACGGGCGACTCGTCAGGCAAATCTGCTTGTTAATATTCGACGATTCATCCATGAACAAAAGATTCTTTTGACGATAATCTGCAGGAGAGGTAATCACAGAATTTGTGATAGATTCCCAGTCGACGCTTTCTGGAGTTGGCGTGTTAGCATCAACTGCAGCCTGTTTTTTTACCTTGCGACCGCGAGTCTTTGCACTTGCCAAAAGCGCCTCGGCGTAACCCATAGCAGAATGAAGAGGGAGCGAAACAGAACAGTAAAGCACCCCGGCAGAAATCGTAATGTTTCCACCCGTTGCAGGCCATGCTTCTGGAGTCTTTTTAGAAACTTCGTTAAAGACTTTCATGACTGTATCTACAAAAATCATCGCATAGGACACATGGCACAAAACAGAAACGTCATCGCCACCGACAACAATCGGGCGTATCGGCAAAACGGAGCCTTCGCCACGCTTACCGTTATCATCCTTTGAACCCTTCCAGGCACGAAGTACCGCCCAAATGCCCTGGCGCGTTGCTTCCCTAGAACAATTGTCAATCGCGGAGCTCATCTTTTGAATCCACTTAGGCATGTCCTGTTCTGAAATTTTGCCATCTTTCAATTCCTGGATTTTATACTGCATCTGGGAACCCATGTCGTTACCATCCATGCACACGACTGCCCAGCGATTACGCTTGCCAAGAACAGCCGCTCCAAGTTTACCGTTGTTGTCGCTTGCGTCATCGGAGTCCTTTACATTATGGAAAAATTCAGAATCCTTGAATTCGGCGACATCGGCGGGCCATTCCACATCTTTAAAAAGCTCGTTTTCGTAATAGCGGAACATTTTTTCGCCCTTCATAAAAACGCGCTTTTTAACAATGTAATGTTCCTTGCCATCTTCAACAGGATACAAGCCACTCACAGGGCACGGCTTACCATTCAAGGATTTCGGCATAAACGGGTACAGTTCGTTCGCATTCTTACTGGCCTCGTCATATTTTGAACTCTGCCCAAAACGAATATCAATGCCTATTTCACCGGCTTTCGCAAGAATTGCAGATTTTACAGATTGAATCTTGCTTTCATCACAATAAAAAGTTCCCTTGCCACCACCCGCAAAAAGCAACTCAACACCTAGCTCTTTTGCAAGCGAGGGGATCGTATAACGGTCAAAACAATCAATAAGGGCACTACCGCCAATAATGTATTTCAGTTTTGGAATTCTAAAAATAAACGACTGAATTCCTCTAATGTCGTAGCACAAATACTGCATAGAGTAAGACTCCCTAAATTTTGGGGTTAATATATACTTTTAAAAGGCAGAGGGCAAATCAAGATTTTAATTTTTTTCCTAAATAGGCCCTATCCATTTTCTGGAAATTGCTATAGCGCAAGGCATCGGCAGCATTTGTCTTATTGTCCTTACAAAAATTTAGAGCCTTTTCAATATAATACTTTCTAATATTCTGCAATTTTTCTTCCAAGTCAAAATGAATAGACTGCGGATTTGCGGGGAAACCAAAATCTTGCATAGTCTTTTCTGCAGTTTCCGCAGGAACATGCTTATCTTCTTCAAAAAGGTCTGCATAGTCAATGAGCGACTTGCCCCTAATCAAGTTCCTAACAATTGCCTCGTATATTCTATTTTCAAGTTCTCTAAAATTTTTAGGCCACGCGTATTTATCGGCCTTGCAATCGGCTTCAAAAGACGGCGACAATTCTAGTGCACTAGCCCACTCCCCCTGCTTCGATTTAAACCTATTCAAAAAGTTAATAGCATTTTGAAAACGATCCTTTGGCCTTTTACAAAGCGGAGGAACCTCTATGCAAAATTTCTTTATGCGGCCAAGCAAGTCTTCACGAAACCTGCCTGCAGCAACTTCTTCTTCAAGGTTCCTATTGGTTGCACAAATCACCTTTGGCGGATTTTCTAGTTCTTCAGTAACATCGCTACCGACCCTCTGGATTTCGCCATTCTGCAAATAGCGGAGCAATGCCGCCTGGCATGTTGCAGAAAGCTCCCCAATTTCATCCAAGAAAATAGGCACACAATCTTTTTCTGCAGTCTTGATTTTACCTTCGCGTTCTTTATCAGCCCCCGTGAACGCGCCCTTGACATGACCAAAAAATTCGCTCAAGAAAAGGTTGTCATTCAAAGCAGCGCAATTTATTGCCAAAGGTTCCGAGCCTTTCTTATACCTGTCGTTGTAATTCCAGACAAGCCTTGAATAACCGTCTTTACCAGTACCGTTCGGGCCTGTAATCAATACAGGCATGTTGGCACTGATTTTTGCAATAATGTAAGCCTTGCGAAAGCACTGCAAAGATATTTCATCCAGGCAATCAAGTTTTTTATTACGTTCTTCCTGGGCCATGGCCTGACACTTTTCCAGAGTGTCTATATTCTTCATAAAATCCGGTTGAAATTTTTCCATCATTAAACACTCCTTAAAAGGCTAAGCGAAAGCTTTGACCAAAGTTCAAAATTTTCAAAATCAAGGTCCGCAACGCGCAACCAATTTGGTTCCT
>DCGZ01000062.1:10308-15111 GCA_002314675.1 Fibrobacter sp. UBA1765
CTTGAAATCTTGGGCACATTCCCTGATTACAAAAACAAGGCCAATATGCGAAAGGCCGACTTGAGATTCCTCTTCATTGATCATGCCAATAAAATCAAGATTACCACATTCAAGCGAAACCCCGATTTCTTCCTTGATTTCACGAACAAGGCCTCTTGAAATCACTTCAAGCAGCGACATTCCTGGCAAATAATCATGGTCATTAACATGGCCGCCAACGCCAACAGAATATTTCTGAGCAAGCCTTTTTTCGGAACCGTTCCTTTTATATGCAAAAACAAGACCGTCTCTTACAAACAATGCGTAGGGAATAACCTGTTTTTTTGAAGGATCGTTTTCTATAACAGGCCTTGCGCCAAACTTGAACGGCAAAGAATCAATGACAGATTTTTCAACTCGAAAAAACTGTTTATTCAAGTCAAGTACGCCTTCTACAGCACTTCGATCCCAGTAAACCACATTTTCATTTTTCATAAAGCTAAATCTCCCGCCATTTGCAAAATTTCACCTGAATGTTCCTTGATCCACTCGTAGATTTCCTTGTTTATATCCTTAAGCATTTCTCGCTTTTGCTCATAAGGGTAAAACGCAAGCGAAAAACCGTTGTAAACCAGCAAGAGAACATCCCACAAAGAAAGTCCTTCCTGCGTTAGGCGACCGGCCTTCAGGAACTCGTTCGTAATATTCGTTCTTGAAATTCCGGGGTCATCAGTATTCACACAAACTCGTAACCCCTTTTTCAAATAATCCTTCAAAGGATACTTCCCGAGCAAAGCACCTTTGCATTCCGTATTTTTAAAATAGTTATCTACATACCCCATCGTTTGAAAATTGCTGGATGGGCACATTTCTACGCCGATCCGCCTTTCAAGAAATTTGTTCAGCAAATGTTCGTCATTTTGCAAGGTAAGGCCATGCCCAATACGTTCCGCATTCAGGGAATACACAGCCTTCCAAACGCTGTCAACGGGCATCGTCTCACCGGCATGAATCGTAATATTCGGGCAATCTACAAATGCGCCACTCATGAATATGGAACGAAAATCCTCTAACGACCCTTCCTTTTCATTACCAGCCAAGTCAAAGCCTCTAAAATACTTCAAGAACCTGCCCGAAATTCTGGAATTTTCTCTTAAGGATTTTACAAGATCAAAGCATTTTTGAGCTTCTTCCGGATCTCGATGCCTAGAAATGATGAACACCAGGGAGCATCTAACATCTTTATTAGATTCAAGTACTTGCAATATCGATTCTACGATTTCTTCGGCGCTCAAGGAACCTGTTGCATAATTCTGTGGAGAACAGCGAATTTCCAAATACCGGACATTTTCACGTTTAGCATTCCTTAGCAAAATTTCCGTACACTTTTTTACGGCTTTAAGGTTCCTCAAAAGTGCCGACCCTTGCAAATCACCCAACGATTCGTATTCCGAAAGATCGGCCTCTTTTACATTGCCAATACGGGAAGTCGCACAGAATTTTTCTTCATCCAAATACTCGCCATAAATAAGTTTACCAAGCAAATCTTCCTTGCCTTTAAACTTCAAAAGAAACGCCGGCACAACAAGGTTGTCATTTTCAATGCTACAACGTTTTGCGATATCCTTTTTCCAATTCTTCCATGCCTTCCATTTTTCTTTCAGATCATTACACGCCTTGCAAGGATTTACAAACGTTTCAACATCAATAGAAGAATACCAATCAGCAAACAAGGCATTCCGTTCCACAAGTTCACAGATATCATCGGTCAACGTTTCTGCAACCTCAAGCATTTCTTCGATGCCAAGGGATCCTCCCAAATGGCAATGCAGTTCCGTTTTCGGCAATGAGCTAAGCAATTTCAGTTCTTCGTTTTTACGCGAAAAATTGCAGCCGACCTTAAGCTGCTTTAGAGCAGTCTTCATGCTTCGCGAAACCGTATGCATTGCCGGGAACATTTCCAAGGAATCGTTATCTTCATACGCCGATGAATAAAAGCACCTGGAATCATTCAAGCGTTCACGAACAAGTTTAAGATAATCCTTACGAACTGAATAGGCATACTCGCCAGACTGCAATTCCTTTGACAAATCAACATCTGCAAAAATTTCGTTCAGAATTTCGTTGCCCGAATTTTGGGAAGCCATCAAAACAGGCGTTACGGAAGCTTCACCCTTACCCATTCCCAAAACACCACCAAGCAGCACACCTTCTTCATTATCCAGACGTTCTCCAAGCACATGAATCAAGGCATCAAAGCCAATGGCATACGCGGCATCCTGCATGTCGGAGCTCATCGTTTTTCTTCCGCCCGCAAGGGAAAGAACCAACTTACCTCCAGTCGCCTGCGTTTTTTTTCGAGCAGTAGCAACGACCTCGAAAGTCATGTTATGAAATTCATCTGCGGCATTCTGGTTCTTTATATCATCTACACCCGCCAACTTACAAAAACAGATTTTCTTCACGAACGGCCCCTTAGAATTCCATTCGTTGACCTTCCTTAGCGATTCCTTATTTTTTTCATCACTTACGTTACCAGTACCCAGGAGCCATATTTCATCAATACAATCGACCCCAATAGACAAAAGTTTTTTTCGAAACGTTTCAACATTATGCAGATGATTTTTATATAAATCCAACCTGGAGTAATTGAACAGTCCCACTGTTTCTGGCACGAGAATCCAGGTATTAAATGTAGACACAAGAATATTCATAACCAACCTATTCCTTATCCAGTATCAAATCATATTGACCAAAGCCAAATGCCGTATTTTTGCCGACCCCAATTACCGCGCCTGCGCTTAGCAGCTGGCAAACATTTTCAGATACATTCTGCAAATCAACAAAACCCGAAAAGCCATTGTACTGTAATTTTGCGCGCTGCCTCGTACTTGTTCTTGTTCTAGTTTCATTATTCAAGTTTTCGCGAGAAATCACCGACTTAAACTCATCAAGCAGCAATAAATAATCCCATGTTTTGGGGATTTCTACATTCTGGTGAACCGACAACAAATAAATGCGCCGCAATAGGGTAGACGCAAAAACCAAGGTGTCCCAATGTCTTATTAACGAGCCATTTTGCCGCAAGGCCATTGGAGAATAAATATTCACGCCAACATGATTGGCCCTAGGGAATTCAATTTCGTTCAACAAAAAACTTATCGGTTCAGACATTTCGCAAATTCTAAATCGAGATTCATGCGCACCGATGCCCTGTTCACCAAGAGCCGACAACGCCTTTACAAACGGATGCAACTTGCTTAAATGATTCCCAAAAAACGTGATTTCCAAATCAACCATACCTTTGCTATAACGAGCAAACATAGTCCACGGCTTTGGTATTGGCCATTTAGATTCAAGCAGACCTATATGTTCTACTTTTGGAGGGTCGAATAAAAGAGCATAAAGGCAGGATTTTTGCATAGCGCACCTGGCACACGGCAAATCCTTAAACAGACATGTTTCGCCACGCAGGTAATAGCCAAGCCCGCCGCGAATAGTGGCTTCCGGGAAATGTGACACCGGCATGTTTTTTTCTAGTTCCAAAACCAAACTAAAACGCAAAATAGGTAACGCGGGCAATATCAACATAAAGATTCCTTGAACGGATACGAAAATATATTTTTAAACGATCAATAATACCTGTTTCTACAATAAAAATATGGATATTTTTGCCGCATAAATTCTGAATAATTTTGGTCGAAAAGCTCCAACGAGGTTCTAGTAAAAAAACGACGGGTTTGATAACGGCAGATTATGCGAACTTTTTTGAAGAAACTTGAAATGTTGCCGATCAAAGAATTTTGTTTAAGCATATCTACTTCCTTTTTTGAAAAGTTTTTTGGGGTTAGCTGCCTTTATTTTTGCGAGTTGCAGAGAGTGACGAAAGCGACGCAAAGGCCGAGGAATGCGAGAACTAACATAAATATCTCCTTGTATTTTGTGGTTTGTTTTTGTTCACCTTGAACACATTACTCAAAGCAAAGACCGTGCCAAAAAGGAGAAACCATGTTTTCAAGCGAATTTAGGCATTTTACAGCATACGGCTCGTTTTTTAAAGTATAAAAGAATATTTTCAAACCCGTTTTTGAATTTTTAAAGAAAACAAAAAAGCCCGTGCATGAGTACACGGGTTTTAAAGGGCAAAAAAGTTTTTTTCAGGGCGAAAAGGGCAAAAGTACGGATAAAAGGCATAGTGGCATGCGGTTTTACCCGCCACTTTTTAGTCATTTTCCAGGGATGCCATTGCAAAATTTGTATTCTAGCGGATAAAAAGTCTCCCCAAGGGTCTATTTACCCGCCAAATTTCAAGGAAAAGCTTCGCAAGATTCTTTTTTTCAAGTAAATGCGACAATTTTTAACAAAGTCGGCGGATAAAAACATAAAAGAGTCCCTTTTTACCCGCCAAAGGGGAAAAAACACTGTTCTTGCACAGGAATCAAGCTACCGCGCCTAAGGCGCGGCATCCACTTTCAAACGTGGCGTGTCTTCCGGGGCAGGCCCTTCGGCAGGCTCAGGGACCTTGGTATGGTGCGGACACACTTTCAAGCGTGGCCGTTTTTGAATGTTCTTTGTCTTACAAATGCGTAGGTCGAGTGACGCGGCGATGCTCGCATCGACATGGCCGAGGCCAGCATTTGCTGCGCGTAGCGCGAATCCACTTTCAAACGTGGAATGCTTTCTGGGGGAAGGATTCTCCTTTAAGTTTGTGCGAGTGACCGTGTCTTAATCCACTTTCAAACGTGGAACATTCCTATACATCCTTAAGTCTTATTGCGACAGAGGCGAGTGACGCGACAGCGCTTGCGCTGGCATGGCCGAGCC
>DCGZ01000062.1:15151-17768 GCA_002314675.1 Fibrobacter sp. UBA1765
CCGAAGGCGCGGCATCCACTTTCAAGCGTGGTATGCTTTCTGGGCAGAATCAAGTTCAGGCTTAAGTCTTTCTGGATATAAACGTCTTAATCCACTTTCAAACGTGGAATGCTTTCTGGGTTACGAAAATGCTGCTGCTATCATACTTCCAAATTATGGTCTTAATCCACTTTCAAACGTGGTATGCTTTCTGGGAAGTTAAGCATTAGACGGTGTCTAGTAGCCTTAGTGCGTCTTAATCCACTTTCAAACGTGGAATGCTTTCTGGGTGCCTAAAGGCGTGGATTCGGTGAAAAGACTTAGCATCATGTCTTAATCCACTTTCAAACGTGGAATGCTTTCTGGGCAAAAGTTCTGTTGAGAAGGAAATCTATGATACTATCAGTCTTAATCCACTTTCAAACGTGGAATGCTTTCTGGGTTTAAGAGCCGCTACGAAACAAAACAACAAGAAAGCAAGAGTCTTAATCCACTTTCAAACGTGGTATGCTTTCTGGGAATTTCTAGTCCAATCGTATAATGACTATAACCCCAGTCTTAATCCACTTTCAAACGTGGTATGCTTTCTGGGCCAACCAGCAAGCAATTCTGCAACGGTTAGCTACAATAGGTCTTAATCCACTTTCAAACGTGGTATGCTTTCTGGGGGATCCATCAGGATCCTGAGGATGGCTATCAACCCGTTACCGTCTTAATCCACTTTCAAACGTGGTATGCTTTCTGGGATAACCAGAACAATTTCAACGCTGAAATTAATGCATTCAGTCTTAATCCACTTTCAAACGTGGTATGCTTTCTGGGGGGTACCCCCTGCAAACCCGCATAAATACTGGGCTCGCAGGCCCGTTTTTCAACTGGGCTCATAAAAGCACTATAAAAATTGACCGTCCTAAAAAATTTTTCTCGCTAAGTCATTGATTTTCAACGAGATAACCAGAAAGCTAAAATATTCAGGGTCAAAAAGCCGTGAAACTTTTAAAGTTTGCACGATCGGCTCTAAAGCCGACACCACATAATATAGCATAAAATTTTACGCAAAGCACAACATAGGCCAAAATTTTACGCCGGGCCGTTGCATAAATTTTGAAAAAGCCCTACTTTCCCATCACCTTTTTCAGGCTTTCGAGCCTGTTCAACGATTCAAGCAGGGTTTCGTCCTTCTTTGCAAAGTGGAATCGAATCAGGTGGTTCACCGGCTCCCTAAAGAAGCTTGAGCCAGGAACGGCGGCAACGCCGACTTCGCGAGCCATCTTTTCACAAAATTCCGTGTCGCTCTTGTAACCGAACTCAGAAATGTCCATCATCACGAAGTAGGTGCCTTGCGGTTCGGTAAAGTTGAAACCGAGATTTTTGAGGCCGCCCGTAAACAGTTCCTTCATGTGGGCATAATGGGCTGCAAGTTCCGAATAATATTCATCGCCAAAGTTCAATGCGACAACGGCGGATTCCATGAGGGGGGCCGCAGCACCAACGGTCAAAAAGTCATGAACCTTCTTGACGCGCTCCATGATGCGTTCGCAAGCAAGAACATAGCCAAGACGCCAGCCTGTTACAGAATACGTTTTGCTTAGGCTTGAACATTCGATGGTTCGTTCACGCATGCCGGGGAGCGTAGCCATGTAAGTATGCCTGTTCGGGGCAAACACAATGTGTTCGTACACTTCATCGGTAATCACGTAAAGATCGTACTTGATTGCTAGAGCCGCTATGGTTTCAAGCTCTGCGCGAGTAAAAACCTTGCCGCTCGGGTTCGACGGGTTGCAAAGCACAACAGCCTTTACGCCCGGCTGTTTCATTGCATCTTCAAGGACATTTGGGTCAAATGTAAAATCATGCGGGTCAAGTGGAACGTAAATTGGAGAAGCTCCGCTAAGGATTGTGTCGGCAGTATAGTTTTCGTAGAATGGCGAAAAGAGAACCACCTTGTCGCCTGGATTGCAAACAGCCATCATGCTTGCCATCATGGCTTCGGTACTTCCACAGGTAATTACAATTTCTTTATTCGGGTCGTAAAAAATGCCGCTAAAGCGTTCCTGTTTTTTGCTTAACGCTTCACGAAAGTTCTGTGCTCCAATCGTAAGCGCATACTGGTGCGGGCCGTTATGCGCAACTTCTGCCAAGCGGTCCATCATGGCCTTGGGCGGGTCAAAGTCAGGGAAGCCTTGCGACAGGTTGATTGCCCCACAGGAGTTTGCAAGGCGTGTCATGTTGCGAATCACGGATTCATAAAAATGCGAAGTACGGATGCTAAGATCTTTCATGAAAGAGAATATAGAAAACAGAGGACAGGAATCAGGTCGCACCTTTGGTGCTTGAGGTGTGAGGTCGTTCGCCGTGCTCACTTTGGGGTAATTAAGATGCAAGAGCCAGATGCAAGATACAAGAATGCGCCCGAAATGAGCCAAACGAATTGAGCTTGCTCAAATTCACTTGGCGAATGAGTAGCCTCTATGGCGAAGCCATGAATGCGCCCGAAGCGAGCAAAGCGTATGCTTGCATAAACATTTTGCGAGCAAGCAGCATCTATGACGAAGTCATGAAACCAGAAACAGGAGGTTTGTAACTTATCGTGTCTTTGCAAGCGAAGCGCGGCAACCTAGGACAGTTTACAATGAAT
>DCGZ01000014.1 GCA_002314675.1 Fibrobacter sp. UBA1765
CACATGTTGATGATGCCTCGATTTTCGCCACTTTTTATTTCAGACGGAGATATTACTTTATAATAAACAGATTTTACGCCATTAGATTTGAGCACAACATTATCAAAAGCCGTTCCTGCAATTTCGTAAAAAGAATCAACAACGTTCGAAAGTAAAGTTGATTTTCCACTACCATTTCCACCAACAAGTATTAGAGGTTTTGGCATACCTTCTTCATTGAAAGACGGCGTGATATCTACTTTTTCAATTGGGCCAACATTTTCGCTGAAAATTCTTTTTAAATACATAATTACAAGCCTCCTTCGAAGGCTTTTTTGAGGATGCTTTGACGCATTACGTCTGCTTGAGACAAGGCTTCGCTTACTGTTTTTTCAATGTTATCACAAACCGATAAACGAGATTCTATTTGACTAACGATTTTTTTCTGTTCATCAAGAGAGCAAATTGGAACATGTAATTGTTTAATTTGCGTCGTGTTTACTCTTGGTCTCGTTGCGCCATGAATTTGATGTTCTAAGTCCATACAGGCTTTACGTGATAAGAGATAGTACATAACATACTCTCTTGTTACACTCTCTAGTTTTAAGCGAATACCGATGCAATCGGCTTTATTTACAGCATAATTTATATAACTAGGCATTTGGCAAACTTTTATAGAATCTGATATAAAAGTTGACATTATTAAATCTGACGGATATACAGTATGACTCTTTATCGTTTCATATTTTTCTTCAGAAACGAAAGATTGCTTGCTATCATCAAACCATCCTTCTTTTAGATTTTCAAGTCTGACAACACGAATACCTTCACTTATGTAATCAATGCTTTTTAAATTTGATCCAAAAGGACCATCAAAAATGCGTTCAGCAAGTTCTGCTAGTTTGATTTTATGTTCAATGGATCCAAAAGCATCCTTCAAAACGGATTGGCGATAAACGGCAAGTTGTTCTTTGGTCTTTTTGAGTGTTTCAACAGCGCTATCTAATTCAGAGAATAGTTCCTCAATCCGATTTACAATCCGTTCCTGTTCTTCCAAAGACATTTCTGGAACTTCAATATTTTTTACAACATCTTGGGTAATTGCTTTAAAAGTTGTTCCAGTACCTTTTTCGGAAAGAAATTTCTCAATATAGCGAAAAAAATACAACAAAAATTTAAGATGTAAAATGGATGGATTAGGGCGAATTGCCGACAAACCCCGACCAATACAAACTCTTGAAGGAGCTAAATTTGTTGGACCTATAGGAGCTCGAACAGAAAGCAAAATGTCATTTTTCTCGGCAATTTTTTTAGGCTGAGAGCAAAAGTTTTTTATAGTGGGATACAAACCACCAAATTCAGCTTTTCCTTGAAAAAAAGGCAAGCCATTTCCATCTATATTGTAAGTACTTGATTCTGGCGATTGACCAGCAATAATCGTACAACATTCTTTTAATTTCATAAATAACACTAATTTGCTTTAAGCCACCAAATCAATACTCATTTCGTACAAAATGGCTTCGTAATCATCGCCGAACAATTCAAAGAACTTGCCTAAGCCACCCAGGCCGTCAAAGGGATTGTAGTCCATATCTCTAGGTTCAACATATAATGGTTCACTTAAAGGTGCTATTGGCATAACGAGCAGACTGCGTTTCTACAGATGTTATGAACTCGCCAGCCTCTTCACGTTTTGCCTCAATAACGCCCACAGGGATTCCGTCAACAAAAAGAGCGTAATCAACAGGTCCGGAACTTGTAGGAAATTCCCTTACGGCAACGCCAAGAGACGCCATAAGATTAACCTCTTTGACATCTTGAATAACCCAGCCCGACTGGGCCAGTTTTCTATCTATTTCTTCGCGTGCTTTTGCTTCGGGAGTCATATTCTAAATATAAGATAAATGGGGCGTTAGAAATTGTCATTTACAGGGACAGCTCGCTTTTTCCGCGTTAGGGATGGAAGTGGCAAAGCCATTCGGACTCGCGCGGCGCTTGATTTGTGATGTTATTTGGAGCGCGAGGCTGAACGGACGGGGAGCGGAGCGAGCCGATAACGCGACAGCCCGACCCCGGCCTGTCATGAGCGAGCCCAGTGCTGGATTGCCACGCTTCGCTCGCAATGACACGAAGGGCCGGGGAAACGCCCAATGCACCACGCCAAAATCTAAAACAACTCGTTGTTTGACAAGATTTTCTCACAAAACAACTCGTTGTTTGTCTATTTTTTGTATATTTTAACCCAGAAATGTCGGTTTTGGCGGATTTTCAACGAGGGACTTTATGAAACGAAAAATCAGTGACTTTCTTAGGAAATGGCATTCAGAAAAGAAGAGGAAGCCTCTCATTGTGCGCGGTGCCCGTCAGGTCGGCAAGACATGGCTTGTCCGGAATCTCGCTGCAGAGTTCCAGCTGAACCTGGTAGAAATCAACGCTGAAAAAGATAACGAGCTTGTTGAAATTTTTCGAAATACAAACGTGAAGGAAGGCTTTCGCCAGCTTGAAATCTATTTAGGGAAAAAGCTGGATCCCGCCAAAACGCTGCTGTTCTTTGACGAAGTCCAGGCGGCTTCGTTCATCATTCCGAACTTGCGTTGGTTCTTCGAAGATTTTCCAGAACTCGCCGTAATTGCAACAGGTTCCCTTCTGGACTTTGTGCTGGAAGATCACGATTTCAGCATGCCGGTTGGGCGCGTCAGTTACTGCTACGCGGAACCGATGTCCTTTGTAGAATTCCTTTGGGCAAACGGTGACGAAATGCTGGCGGACGAAATGAGAAACGCCCTAAGCACACACGAAATTGCCCAGCCACTTCATTCCAGGTTGACCAACCGATTTTACGAATACATGGTGGTAGGCGGTCTCCCCGCCGTTGTTGACGCATGGATCGAAAATCACGATGATTCGGAACGTCACCGTCTGCAAAACGACATCATCCAAAACTACAATGACGACTTTAACAAGTACCGCAAGCGAATCAATGTAGAACCGCTTCGAGGAACCTGGCAGAGCGTGGCTGCTCAGCTCGGCGGACGCTTTATGTACAGCCACATTGATGCAAGCGCCAATCAATCCACGCTAAAAGAATGCTTAAATCTTTTAACGCTTTCGAGGCTTTGCACCAAGGTAAAGCATACCGCGGCAAACGGAATCCCGCTTGGAGCAGAAGCAAAGGACGATATTTTCAAATGCGTCTTTATTGACACAGGCCTAGCCCTTTGCACATTGGGCCTTCGCCCCATTACCTCAAAAAATTTTGAGGACGTCTTGTGGGCGAACAAAGGTGCCATCGCCGAACAGACGGTCGGATATTTGTTGAAGGCAGGAACATCGCCTTTGAGATCGGAACTATTCTACTGGCAACAGCTGGGTTCGAGCAACGCAGAAATCGACTACCTCATTCAGGACAACGGAACAATCATTCCCATCGAAGTCAAGGCCGGCAAAAGCGGTTCCATGAAATCCCTACACCAGTTCATGTTTGCAAAACAGCTCAAGCGGGCGATTAGATTTGATTCCAACGCACCGTCTTTGCAGGAGGTTTCCGTAAAAACGCCAAAGGGCGACCGCGTAGAATACACCCTTTACAATTACCCGCTGTACATGGCAGAACTTGTAGTGTAACTGAGCCTGAATGAGTTCACAGACAGTAAAGAGTTTGTAAAGGGGATTTTGTTTTTTTTACTTAGCTTCTCGTTTCGTCAAGAACTTTAGACTTGCCTTCACAAAAGAAGCTACGGAATCAAGCACTGCTCTGGATTCATAAAGAATCGTGAGGTACAAAAGTACGCTTCTCACTCCAGCAGAATCCACCTTCGGATTTTCGTTGAGCATTTGATTCTTGCGTTCCTCAATGATTCTTAAACCAAGTTCCATCAAGCTGCCACGAACACTTTCGTAATGTTCAAAAGAAAGATTGTTTACCATATTGGAAGCTTCTTCCATAACTTTCTGCACATCTTCGGCAAAGCGCAACAAGACTTTGCGTTGCCCCATAGAAAGCGGCGAGAAGTTGTTATCTACATGGCTCTTGCAAGGGCTGCTGATCTGCTGTAAGCTAAAGAGCATATCGCCCATAAAGTCATTTGCCTGGTAAAGGAAGAAGTTCTTGTTCACCATGTCTTCCTTGGCAAGCAATTCCGTACAGAAAGATCCATGGCGGCGATTGCGTTCAATGTGCTTTTTCAAGATTTTGATTTGCTTGTGTGCAGAACGGAGACCGTTCAAATCTTCACGAAGGAAACTGGTGATGATTTTCTTGTAGCATTCTGCGCTCCAGTTCATAACTTCGGACCATTCTACGCGGCTATATTCCTGAATAAGCGGGTACTTGGGAGTATTCGGGCTTGCCGTGAGAATTTTTTCAAAACGTTCAGAAGTCTTATCCTTCTTGTTTTCACGAATCTTCAAATTGGAGCGAACCAACCACCAATTACCGAGAGAACGCCAGTAATGCGGTACACAGCTGATTCGCGGCTCCAGGCACGGTCTGCAAGGCTAGAGCCCATTGCCACCATGAATGTAACATAAGTTGTAGAAAGTGGAAGCTTCAACGAAGTTCCAAGAGCAATCAAGGAGCTTGCAAGCATCAGGTTCACGCTAGCGCGCAACAAGTCAAAGGCGGCATCGTTTTCTTCCAAAGAAATTTTGCGAGTGTCAAAGCGCTTATCCATAGCCTTCAACATTTTTTCTGGCAAATGAGATGTAATGGCATAGCCAATAGCACGGCTGCCACGAACCATAGCGCGAGCTACAGGATTTGCACCGAAAAATTCTTCAGAAGAATTCTGGGAAGCAAGGCCAACGGAAGTTTTCAAAACGTTCTGAGATTTCTTGGAAAGTACTAGAGCAAGCACCATTACAATCCCAGCAATGAGCAGCAAATACCACTGGCCCGGTTCAGACTGCATTAATACCCCCATAATGTAAGTATCTGGAGAACCACCATCTGCCATCAAATGCTGCAAAGAAGAAAGGCCTGTCAGCGGAACGCCCACGAAGTTCACAAGGTCATTTCCAGCAAACGCAAGAGCCAAGGAGAAAGTACCAAAGCCGATAATTACCTTCAGCACATTCACGCCCACAGCGTGAAGAATATGCGAAATAACAAAGAAGGCTCCAAACATTCCAAGCAAAAGCATGATTTCGTGATCGGCAATGAACTGCTTGTATTCTGGGCCCACAAAGCTCATGTTTTTGAGACCCTTAATCAAAATGAAGTAGAAAATAGATGTAAGGGAAAGTCCACCGAAAACGCCAATGAAATATTTCAAATTCTTTTTATAGCCGAAGGTAAATATCAAGCGCGCCAAATATTGCACAACCGTACCCACGGTAAATGCAATGGCAACAGAAACGAAAATGCCCATGATCACAGACAGGGCCTTGCTGGTGTTGATCAGTTCTCCAAGAACCAGGGAATCGTTACCCGCAATCTTGATGCAAGCCACGGCTACAGAAGCTCCAAGCAATTCAAAGACCATGGACACCGTGGTAGAAGTCGGCATGCCAAGAGAATTGAAGAAATCTAGAAGGATTACGTCTGTAAGCATGACCGCGGCAAAAATGCTCATGAGCTCAGCGAATGTGTAATACTCCGGCATGAAAATGCCATGACGAGCTATATCCATCATGCCGTTTGAAAATGTTGTACCGCAAAAAACACCCACCGCTGCAAAAAACAAAAGCGTCTTGAATTTAAACGCCTTGCTGCCCACCGCAGAATTCAAAAAATTCACCGCATCGTTAGACACGCCAACGAACAAGTCAAATATTGCCAGCAACAAAAGCATAGCAACAAGGATGATATAAAACGAAATCATACAAACCTCTACAAGTTTGCCCGTAAAGTAAAAAGACCCTGCAGTAAACCACAAGGCCATTTTAGAGGTGTTTGCGAAGCTTTTATTTTCGTTTTACAAGGATTTTACAGGACTTTACACAGATTTTACTTTAAACTCTTTTCATTATTTAAACATCTACCCCATAGCCTTTGCAAGGCGTTTCGTCGCTTCTTCCAAAACGGAACGCGGACAAGCCAGGTTCATACGCTGAAAGCATTCGCCCGCTTTACCAAATAGGGGTCCGCTATTGAGCCACAGGCGAGCCTTGTCGCGAACCAACGCATCGACCTGCGCGGAGTTCAACCCAGTTCCCTTGAAGTCTAGCCACGCAAGATACGTAGCATCCATAGGCACAAGCTTTACGCCGGGCAAGTTTTCTTTCACGAACTTGTCCATAAAATCAATGTTTGCCTTCAAATATTTTTTGAGAGCATCGAGCCATTCTTCGCCATGTTCATAGGCAGCCTGGGCTGCAACAAGCCCCTGCATGCCAACCAGGCCGTAGCCAACTGCATAAAGTTGCTTTTGGATTGCATCACGAATTTTCGAGTTCTTGATAAAGGCATTCGCAATCTGTAAACCAGCCAAGTTGAACGTTTTTGTCGGGGCTGTAACTGTAATGGAATTTTCCGCAATTTCATCACTTAACGAAGCAAACATTGTGTGAGTCCCTTCAAAAACAAAGTCGCTGTGAATTTCATCGGCAATCACAAGCACGCGGTGCTTCAGGCAAATGCCAGCAATGCGCAAAAGTTCTTCGCGGGTCCACACGCGGCAAACCGGATTGTGCGGACTGCAAAGCAAAAACATCTTCACATCGTTTTCGACAATCTTTTTTTCAAAGTCCGCAAAGTCAATGTGGTAGCGACCATCTCCACCGTACACAAGGTCGCTGCTCACGAGCTTGCGGCCATTGTCTAAAACGGCATCGGCAAAATGCATGTAAACCGGCTGTTGGATCAGTACGGCATCGCCAACATTCGTAAAGGCCCTGATCGCAAGCGCAAGAACCATCATTACGCCAGGCGCCTTGATTACCCAGCTTGGGTCAAATTCAAAATTGTGGCGGCGGCGGTAAAAACCTTGCAGAGCCTTAAAATAACCAGCGCTTGGTTCGGTGTAGCCGAAAACTCCATGTTCCACGGAACGGATCAACGCGTCTTGCACAAACGAAGATGCTTTAAAATCCATGTCGGCAATCCACAAAGGCAGCAAATCGCCATAGCTCGCGTCGTTTTCGTAGATTGCGTCGTACTTCAAGCAGTTTGTGCCTCGACGTTCTACAACTTCATCAAAGTTTAAATTTCTTTCTTGCACAACTGTTTGCATTTTTGACCTCCAACGCAAGCCTTACAAGCCCAAATATAGAAGGGGTTTTTGCACTTGTCCAATATCTAATTTTAGAGCTTTACCAATAAAAAATCATGGTTTCCGCAAATCAGTTTACCTGGAATGAAAAATTGGGTGAAAAAATGTAAAAACGGCAAACATTTGTGTATTGTAAGCATTTTGTAAGACAAGGCTACGCGGAATTGATTTACAAAGCATTTGGAACAAAAAAAATCTGTGGTAAACTTTTTTAAATTTATGGATGTAAAAACAAAAAAAATTATCATAATAGAAGGAAACGATAATGAACTACAATCCTCTTGCTGAAGCACTCAACGCAGAACTTTCTGCAAACGGTTGCCCAGTTTTTGACATGCTCTCTGCACAGGGCAAGGCAATCTTCTTCCCGAGCAAGGGTATTCTTGGTCAGGGCGCCGAAGCCAAGGGCTCTGAAATCAACGCAACAATCGGTACCGCTTTGGAAGATGACGGCTCCCCGCTCACCCTCCCATGCGTACAGAAGTCCTTGAACTTGCCAAAGACAAGTTTCCTCTATTGCCCAAGCTCCGGCGAAGCTAACCTCCGTGCCGAATGGAAGAAGCAGATGATCATCAAGAACCCGAGTCTTGCTGACAAGAACTTCTCGACTCCGGTTGTGACCGCAGCCCTTACACACGCCATCAGCTGCGCAGGCTACATGTTCCTTGACGCAGGCGACGAAGTGATTATCCCGGACCTTTACTGGGATAACTACGAACTCGTTTTTGAAAACGGCCGTGGCGCAAAGATTGTAACATTCAACACTTTCAAGAATGGCGGCTTTGATACCGAAGCCTTGAAGGCTGCCCTTGCAAACAGCAAGTCTAGCAAGAAGGTTGTTCTCTTGAACTTCCCGAACAACCCGACTGGCTACACAGCAACAGAAACAGAAGCCGTTGAAATTGCAAAGATACTTACTGATTGCGCTGCTGCAGGCAACAAGGTTGTAGCCCTCATGGACGATGCCTACTTTGGACTTGTTTACGAAGAGGGCGTTACCCGCGAATCCGTATTCACAAAGATCGTTGACGCTCACGAAAACTTGCTCGCTGTAAAGCTCGACGGTCCGACCAAGGAAGACTACGTTTGGGGCTTCCGCGTTGGCTTTATGTCCTTTGGCTTCAAGGGCGCAACCGCTGCTCAGCTCAAGGCTCTTGAACAGAAGGCTGCAGGCGTTGTTCGTGGCAACATTTCTAACGCACCGAGCATTTCCCAGAAGATCTTGCTCGCTGCATACCAGTCCCCGGAATACGCTCAGGAAAAGGCTGAAAAGTACGCAACACTCAAGAAGCGTTACGACATCATCAAGAACGTTCTTGCAAGCCACCCTGAATACGCAGAATCCTTTGAACCGATGCCGTTCAACAGCGGTTACTTCATGTGCATCAAGCCGAAGGGCGTTGACGCAGAAAAGCTCCGCCAGGAACTCATTGCAAAGTATAGCACCGGCACTATCATGCTCTCTGGCCTTATACGCCTTGCATTCAGCGCCGTTCCGACCGAAAAGCTCGAAAAGCTCTTTGCAAACATCGACGCTTGCATCCGCGGCATGAAGTAATTGAGGATCTAGGGTATAGTGATTAGCG
>DCGZ01000100.1:0-9611 GCA_002314675.1 Fibrobacter sp. UBA1765
AACCCCTGTACCCTAGACCCTAAAACATGAAAATTTGCATTCACCTCTCGTCTGTAGGCCCAAAGGCCCGTTCTCTCGTCAAAGCACTAGCCCCTAGATCCTAGCCCCTAGCCCCTAAATCCTAAATCCTGAACCCTAAAAAAAACTATCTTTGCGCTCGATTATGGTAACACCTAGAGACGGATGGGATGTTTTTATTGATGCGATAACCGCAAAGTGCCCTGGCTTTGTGAAAATTGCTGTTGTTGCCGGAAAATCATTCTTCTATTACCATGGTTTTACTCGTGCTGCTTCTTTAACGTATACGACGTTCCTTGCGGCAATCCCATTTTTGATTTTACTTACATCCATTGCCATTTATGTAGGCTTTGGTTCGCTTCTTTCTGACTATTGGCCGCTACTCGAAAGTGTCAAGCCTTTTGAAAAGCTTGTGGTGAATCTTCGCCCGATTCTAGAAAATGCAGAGCATGTTCCTGTAAAGGAGCTTGGCTTGATTGGTGTGTCTGGTCTGTTCATTACCTTTATGCTCGCGATTGGTTCTCTAGAAATCAATTTTAACGTGGTATGGGAAAATAAGACTTCCAGGACTTTTTTGCATCAATGCCTTGCGTACTCGCCGATACTTGTCGTGAGTGCAGGCTTTATTGGCATTTTTACTGGTTTTGCGAAGAACATGCATTCTCTTTGCGAGCGTCTGCTGGTGCAGGACTTGCATTTTGGACAAGAGTTCATGGATGCTTTGCAGGGTGTGTTCTGGTTTACTTCTGTGAATGTACTTGCGTATTTGGTAATTTTCCTTATGCTTTGGGCCTTGCCGAGCAGGCCTGCCAGTTACCCTAAAAAGCGTTTGATTCCAACATGTTTTTTGGCAGCCTTGATTGCCTTGGCCGCCATATATATTTATTCATTTGTCATATCTCAAATACAGTCGGCTCTTTTTGAACGTTATTCCCTTTTGTATGGCTCGCTAGCCTTTATTCCGTTGCTTTTGCTTTTGGTCTTTGGTATTTGGTCCATTATTTTGTGTGCGAATAGTTTGGTATGGACGATTTGTAATTGGCCGCATGCGCGTAAGCGTAAGTGGAACTGGACCAATAAGCTTTTATAGAGAGGTTTTGAATGGCACGGTCGAATCCTAATCTTGTTTGGATGGACTTGGAAATGTCTGGGCTAGATCCGGAAAGTGATGTTATACTGGAAATAGCAACAATCGTTACCGATGCAAACTTGAATATCCTTGAAGAAGGTCCCGTGCTTGCCGTTCACCAGCCCCAGAATGTTTTTGAAGCGATGGATGACTGGAATACAAGACACCATACCCAGAGTGGCCTTGTGGACCGCTGCCGCAAGTCCCAGTATTCTTTAGCCGATTGCGAAGACGTTACCTTAAAGTTCATCAAGAAATATACTGTGGAACGGGGCAATGTACTGTGCGGAAATTCCATAACGCAAGACCGTAGATTTCTTTATAAGTATATGCCAAAGCTTTCTGCATGGCTGAATTATCGCAATGTCGATGTTTCTTCTATCAAGGAACTAGCCTTTCGTTGGTATCCAAACTTGCCTGAATTTCAGAAGATGGAACGCCACCAGGCCCTTGATGATATACGCGAAAGTATCGCTGAATTGCAATACTATAAAAAGACAATTTTCGTGAATAAGCCTGTAAAGGAATTCTAGCCGGTATGAATAAAAAATATTCAAACAAAAGATATTCTTTTGACAGGGAGTCCATGAAAAACTTTTCCTTGAGTCAATTGAATAAAAAACAGAGAATGCTGTTTAGGCTTGGTTTGGTTATTTGCATTTTTGCACTGGGTGCATTGTTTGGAAATTTTATTTCTGGCGGGCCCAAGACGTCGTATTCTTCTAATGAAAACTCAGAAGATGTGGTTGCCGTAGTCGATTCGGTTCCTTTGGATGCCTTGCAGGAACCTGTTTCGGAAGATGTTGCTGAGGAGCCTGCAAAGAATGTCGAAGTTGCTCCGGCAAAAGAAGAACCTGCAAAAATTGAAGAAAATCCTTCTGAAAAAAATCCTGAAGAGAAAGTGGCCGAACCGGCCGTGCCAAAGCAGCCTATCGACAGTACGCATATTCTTTCGCAGAAGTCTACTTTCTTTTCTAAAAAGCTAGATAACTTGCTTCGTACCTATCATCCTGATTACGCAATGTACCTGGTAGTAGATGCGAAGTCAAATGAAATTTTGGCTTGGGGTGAACGCAGGGATGATGAAATTCAGACTAAGCCGGATTTTCTTTCAAGGTCTACGTTCCCTGCGGCATCCCTTATTAAAACGGTGACTGTTGCCGCGGCTCTTGAAAGTAGGCAGTATTCCTTAGATACTGAAATTCCAATTCTTGGTAGCCATCATACATTGTATAAGAATCAATTGCGACCAAAGGAAGGTGGCAAGTATCCGATGGTCACTTTGCAAGATGCCTATGCGTTGTCAAGCAATCCGCCTATGGCCATTGTCGGTTACAAGGTTGGCGCAAAGGCTTTAAAGAATGCCGGTGCAAAGCTTGGCTTTAATCAGACGTTTGCTGGTAACGCTCCGAACAAGTCTACGTATGCTCCTCCAGATACCGGTTATGCCCTTGCTGAAATTGCCTCGGGCTTTAACGAGCTGACTACGATTTCTCCGCTGCTTGCCGCAGCGCAGATTCGAGCGATCTTGATGAAGCGACCGTTAGAAATTCCGTATGCAAAGGGGCTTGCTCCTTATGCGCCGGAGCGCCCGATCGCGCTGACAAATATGAAGTTCAGAGAGAATACCTATTATGGCCTAAGGCAGGCGATGCTTCGCTCTGTTACGAACGGAACGTGTAGAAAGAATATTTCTACAAGGAACATGTCGCGCAAGTCGTACGATGAATTGTATATTGGAGGAAAGACCGGTTCACTGGATGGCTCTGACCCGGCAGGGCGTTACGAATGGTTCGCTGGTTTTGCTCAAAAGAAGGAACATCCTGACGAAGCTATTGTTCTTGTGATTATGCAAGTGCATAAAGAAATCAGGTCGCAGCCGGCAACGCAGGTCGCTGCAGTTATCTTTAACTATTGGGCAAACAATACGAGAGAAAAGAAATAGGATAATTGGAATCAGGAGTCGGGACGCACCTTCGGTGCTTTAAGGCGTGAGGTCGGCGCTTACGCGCCTAGAGGAAAAGCTAATTACAATACCTCATACCTCTAGATGCGAAGCATCGACCTCAAAGCGAAGCGACCTCATACCTCTCTGTCGACAGACGTCAGCCTACTGCCGACAACATGAAAAATTACAGTACCACTAGCCCCTAAAATTTGAAATAAGGAATTGAAACATGTCTTTTTGGAATTTGATACCTTCGAACTTTGATGGCATAGCCATTGAAATTGGTAGTTTCCCAGTGCATTGGTATGGGCTTATGTACTTGTTTGCATTTGCAACATGCTTTGCTCTTATCGTGCATACCAATAAAAAGGAACAATTGGGCCTTACAAAGGAACAGCTGGATAGCTTTTTGACCTGGGTAATCCTTGGTATTATTCTTGGTGCTCGCCTTGGCTATGTGTTCTTTTATCAGCCTGGTTATTATTTGTCGCACCCGCTTGAAATTATTATGCCATTTAAAAGCGATGCGACGGGTATGCATTTTACAGGTATTTCTGGAATGTCTTACCATGGTGGGCTTATCGGTTCCATTATTACGGTTTGCATTTGCATGTACAAGAACAAGATGCCGTTCCGAACAACGATTAATTTGGGCTTTTTCGCAGTTCCGCTTGGCTATACCTGGGGGCGTTGGGGCAATTTTGTAAATGGAGAACTTTTTGGCGAAGTTACTACTAGCCCGATCGGCATGTGGTTCCCGCAGGCTCACGATAGTCCGATAACGGCCCCGATTTTGCATCATCCATCACAGCTATATGAAATGGTGTTTGAAGGAATCGTACTTTTCGTAATTTTGTACTTCCTTCGTAAAAAGCCAATGTTCCGCAATCAGATGATGAGTGTATACCTTATGGGGTATGGTCTCTTTAGGTTCTTCATCGAATTTTTCCGTCGCCCAGATGCACATCTTGGTCGAGTGGACTTGTTTGGCATGAGCCGAGGCCAGACACTTTGTTCTGTAATGATTATTGCAGGAATTGTATTATTTATATGGAATTACAGGCTTGACAAGAAAAAGGGGCTTTTGGAGCCCTCTCAAGATTCTAAAAAATGAATTTTTAGCTAATTTGGAATCCGGTGTAAAAGCCGGATTTTCATTTTATGAAATGTACAATACAAAAGTGTAACGATAATTGTAGTGTGTTACAATTTTGTCTTCTTTGGCTAAGGTTTTTTACTTTTTTTGAAAAGACTTTGCCATTTGTTATAGTTCAAAAGGGTTGAATAGCTATTTTATCAACCGTAAGTTAACTACAAAAAATGTAGAACTACTCTTAAAACACTCAAACAAAACACGGAGAATAACTCTCATGGCAATTCAAAATGCATACCTCAAGTCCGTCTACGAAAAGGTTGTAGCACGTGACCCGGATCAGGCTCTTTTCCACCAGGCAGTTCGTGAATTCCTCGAATCCCTCGACCCAGTTCTCGCTCAGGACAAGTCTTGGGAAACCAACGGCGTTATCGACCGCCTCGTAGAACCAGAACGCGTTATTACTTTCCGCGTGCCATGGCTCGATGACAAGGGCAACGTTCAGGTTAACCGTGGTTACCGTGTTCAGTTCAACTCCGCAATCGGTCCTTACAAGGGCGGTCTCCGTCTCCGTGGCGAAGTAACTCTTTCCATGCTCAAGTTCCTCGGCTTCGAACAGATCTTCAAGAACTCCCTCACAACACTCCCTATGGGTGGCGGCAAGGGCGGTTCCGACTTCGAACCTAAGGGCAAGTCCGATAACGAAGTTATGCGTTTCTGCCAGTCCTTCATGACTGAACTTTGCAAGCACATCGGTGCTGACACTGACGTTCCGGCTGGTGACCAGGGTACTGGCGCTCGCGAAATCGGTTACATGTTCGGTCAGTACAAGCGCATCCGCAACGAATTCGTTGGCGTTCTCACTGGTAAGGGCCTTTCCTACGGTGGTTCCCTCGCTCGTACAGAAGCAACTGGTTACGGCCTTTGCTACTTCACACGCGAAATGCTCAAGGACCTCGCAAACACCTCTTTCGCTGGCAAGACTGTTGTAATTTCCGGTTCTGGTAACGTTGCTATCTACGCAACCCAGAAGGCTCAGGAACTCGGTGCAAAGGTTGTTACCGTTTCTGACTCCAACGGTTACATCTATGACCCGAACGGCATCAAGGTTGAAGTTGTTCAGCAGATCAAGGAAGTTGAACGCGGCCGTATCTCCGAATACGCAAAGCGCGTTCCGGGTTCCGAATACCACGAAGGTTCTAAGGGAGTTTGGACTGTCAAGTGCGACATCGCTCTCCCATGCGCAACCCAGAACGAAATCGACGAAGAATCTGCAAAGGCTCTTATCGCTAACGGCGTGATGGCTGTTGCTGAAGGTGCTAACATGCCTTCTACTCCGGAAGCAATCGAAGCATTCCTCAAGGCTGGCGTTCTCTTTGGACCGGCTAAGGCTGCAAACGCTGGTGGCGTTGCTACCTCTGGTCTCGAAATGTCCCAGAACTCCGAACGTCTCTCCTGGACATTCGCAGAAGTTGATGCAAAGCTCGATGGCATCATGACCTCCATTTACAAGGCTGCTTCTTCCGCTGCTGAAAAGTACGGCGACAAGAAGAACCTCGTTATGGGTGCAAACATCGCTGGCTTCCTCAAGGTTGCTGACGCTATGAAGTGGCAGGGTGCTTGCTAATTTTTAGCACGCGACTGACTTGATCATAGTCTTATGAAACGCCTCGCAAGTTTACGCTTGCGGGGATTTTTTTTTATGCTTATTATTGCTGGGGCGAACTTTGTAACGTTTGCCGAGGCATAGTAAGTAACGATTCTCTGGTCTCTGTACTCTGTCTTCTGTAGTGAGCGAAGCGAACGGTCTGTCCTCTGAATTACTACCTTTGCTTTCATGAAATTATTGTCTGAATTTTTGCAGGTCGAATCTCCGGAAAGCTTTAAGATTTGGGAAAATGCAAAGTCGCATGCCGTGCATGTGAGTGGCTTGAATGTCGGTGCCTCGGCGATGCTTGTTGCTAGTCGTTTTTTGCAAAAGCCCGAAACAACGCTTTTGATTGCTCGCGATTACCATTCTGCAGAAGTTTGGATAGAAAATTTGGAATCCCTTGTAGGTCGTGATTCAATACGTTTTTTGCCAGGAATTGGCTTAAAGCCATACGAAGAAAAGGTGCCTTTTGATGGGGTCATGGAAGAGCGCTTACGTTTCTTTTCTGATTTCGATGATGGTGCGCCACGTATTATAATTTGTCCGCTTGATTCCTTGTTGTTGAAGCTTCCTAGGCCAGGCTCCTTAAAGAAAAAGACCTTGCATTTTAGAGTCGGGGACTTGTGCGACTTGCCTGCAATTCGTAAGCAGCTCCTAGAAATGGGTTTCCATGATCAGCCGCTTGTGAGTGGCGTTGGTGAATTTTCTCTCCGAGGCTGTATTCTCGATATTAACGGCTTTTTGTACGAGCATCCGGTACGCCTTGAATTTTTTGGCGATGAACTGGAATCAATTCGTTTCTTCGATATTTTTTCGCAGCGCTCTGTTGAAAAGCTTGATGAAATTACGATTTATCCGATGGGTGAATTCTGCATACCTGCGCAGACTCGTTTTGAATTGAACAATGACCTGTCTGGGCTTTGGTGGCGCCGCTCAAGTTTTGAGGCTTTGGAAAATTCCATTTTTGATTATTTGCCAAATGCTGTAATCGTTTTTGAAGAGGCTGGAAGCCTTGCTGAAAGCGCTTCTAAAATGTACGGAGTTTTTGAAAGCCGCTATAAGGACGTTTCTACTTCGGTGTATTCCAATTTTCCTCCTGAAAAGATTTGGTGGAAGTATAGCGATTTTTCTCAAATTTTTGGTTCGGCGCTGTCGCTTGATATTACTCGAGTCCAGGCGGATGCTAGTGGCTGGCAACATTCTGAATTACGTGAGCAGGGCTTTGAATCATCGGGTATTGATGCGACTGCAGAAAAAATTCAGGAATTTATTGCTGATGGCGGGCGAGTGTTCCTTGTTGCGCCTACGACAGGCGCGCTTTCTCGTTTGCAGCAGCTTCTTGGCGATACCGGCGTAGAAGATTATTTGGAAGGCTATATATCGGAAGGTTTTTGGCTTGACTCCGATAAAGTGGCGTTCCTTACGGATGCTAGAATTTTTAATAGGCATCAAAAGAAGGCTCGCAAGCGTTCCATTGCAGGTTCTGTTTCGGGAGCATTGCTTGTGGAATCCCTTTCGAGGGGCGATCTTGTTGCGCATGAAGATCATGGTGTTGGACGCTATATTGGCCTTGTGCGTGTAGAAGTGAATGGCGGCATGGTGGACTGCGCCCTGCTTGAATATGCGGGCGGCGACCGTTTGCGATTCCCTGTTAGCGACTTGCAAAAAATTGAACGCATGCAGCAGCCTGACGAAGGTGTTGAAGTCAAGCTGAATTCCCTTGGTTCCAAGGCATGGGAAAATCAAAAGAAGCGTGTCAAGGAAAAGGTAATTAAGATTGCTCGCGAGCTTGTGGAACTTTACGCAAAGCGCGAAGTCGTCAAGGGTTTTTCGTTCCCGAGAGATTCCAAGTTGCAAGAAGAATTCGAAGCTGAATTCGAATACATTCCGACTCCAGACCAGGTTAGTGCGACTGCAGATATTAAGCGCGACATGGAAAGCTCTAAACCAATGGATCGCCTTGTTTGCGGCGATGTTGGCTTTGGTAAAACTGAAGTCGCGATGCGTGCCGTTTTTAAGTGCATTGAAGCTAAAAAGCAAGTTGCAATTTTGGTGCCTACGACAATCCTTGCTGCGCAGCATTACGAAAATTTCTGCGAACGCTTTGCCGGTTTCCCTGTGAACATTGCTCTCTTGAATCGTTACAAGACCGCAAAAGAAAAGAAGGAAATTTTAAATAAGCTTTCGACACATGCCGTAGACATTGTTGTTGGAACGCATTCCTTGCTGACTGAAAAGGATTATTTTCAGGACCTTGGCTTGCTTGTTATTGATGAAGAACAGAAGTTTGGCGTCAAGCAAAAGGAACGTCTACGCGAATTGCGCTTGACTGTAGATACGCTCTCCATGAGTGCAACGCCGATTCCACGCACGCTTCGTTTAAGCTTGACTGGCGTTCGCGATATTTCATTGATCAATACGCCGCCGATGAATCGCTTGCCTGTTGAAACGACACTTATGAAGCGTGACGACAAGGTTCTTGCAGATGCAATTCGTAACGAACTTGCTCGTGGTGGCCAGGTTTTTGTCGTTAACGATCGCGTAAATACTATTGAAAAACTTGCAGAAGACGTAGAATCCTGGGTACCAGAAGCTCGAGTTGCTGTAGCTCATGGCCAAATGGAAAACCGTGATTTGGAGCGCATGATGAATGCGTTCCTTGCGGGCAATTTTGATGTGCTTGTAAGTACAAGTATCATAGAATCTGGTCTTGATGTTCCTCGCGCAAATACGATGATCATTATGAATGCTCATCATTTTGGCATAAGCCAGCTTTACCAGATGCGTGGGCGAGTGGGGCGTAGCGATGTTCTTGCGTATGCATACCTTGTAACGCCTGAACAGGGCGAAGTTTCAAAGGATGCCGCGCGCCGTTTGGAAGCTCTTGCTCAGTTTACCGACCTTGGCAGCGGTTATCAGCTTGCCATGCGTGATTTGGAAATTCGTGGTGCTGGCAACTTGCTTGGTGAAGAACAGCATGGCTTTATTGCTGAAGTTGGTACAGAAACTTACATGCGCCTTGTAAAGGAAGCGGTGGAGCAGCTCCGTGGAATTTCTACGGAAAAGCCCGTGCAGCCTCGCGTGGAACTGGGCGTTGATGCGTTCTTGCCTGAAACCTGGATTGAAGACGGCTTGACTCGTATCAATCTATACCAGCGCATAGCTCGCGTAGCAACTTTACAGGAAATTGAAAATATCAGGGTGGAATTGAAGGACCGCTTTGGGGAACTCCCTGCTGCAGCCGAAATGCTTTTGGTTGTAACTGAAATTGGCCTTTGCGCAGCTTATTTAAAGATTCAAGGATTGCTTGTACGAAACAATGTTTTGGCAATGACTTTTGCAGAATTCCCACCGCAGGAGCCTCGTACACTTGCTGAAATTCTAAGCCTTTCTCCGTATCCGATGCGTTATTTGAATAATATGCCATTGCAGGCTGTTATTGAACTTGGAAAGGGGACTCCGAAGGAAGTAGCATTAAGAGTTCTTGAATGCTTTAGAAAATTTGAAGAACGCGAAAATGCCCCGTTACAGAATGCAGCAATAATGCAGTAGTTTGATATTTGTCGGCTGAAAGGCTTTGATAATTCAGAATTAAGAATGCAGAATGCAGAATTAGGAATGTCATTGCGAACATAGTGAAGCATTAACTAAACGTATATGCGATAGCATATAATGTTAGTTTAGTTAACGCGCCTTTGGCGCCCGTAGGGCATTACAGGGCCTTTGCCTTGTAATGCAATCTAGGACTGTTTAGGTATGAGGGCGCTTCGCT
>DCGZ01000100.1:9645-10274 GCA_002314675.1 Fibrobacter sp. UBA1765
GAGGTATGAGGTGTTGTAATTACCGCTTCCTCTAGGCGCGTAAGCGCCGACCTCACTCCTCAAGCACCGAAGGTGCGCCACCATTCTGGTCTCTGGTTTCTCGTTTCTGCCCTCTGTATTCTATATTTGATTAAAACAACTCCCACATAGGAATATTATTATGAAAATCGCCGAAAATACAGTAGTCGAAATGCACTACACCCTCACAAACGACGAAGGCAAGGTCATCGACACATCTGCAGGTCGCGAACCGCTCCAGTACATTCAGGGCAAGCACATGATCGTTGTCGGCCTTGAAAAGGCAATGGAAGGCCACGAAGTCGGCGACAAGTTCGACGTCAAGGTTATCCCGAGCGAAGGCTACGGTGAATACGATGAACGCATGACCCAGGAAGTTCCTCTGACAGTATTCCAAGGTGTTGACAAAGTTGAACCTGGCATGACATTCTACGCACAGACCCCGATGGGCCCGATGCCTATCCGCATCAAGAGCGTTTCCGGCGACAAGGCCGTGATTGACGCGAACCACGAACTTGCCGGCAAGAACCTCAACTTCGCGATAGAAGTCGTGAGCGTCCGCGAAGCTACAGAAGAAGAACTCAAACCGTTCGAGCACCACTGCTGCTGCG
>DCGZ01000156.1:0-1314 GCA_002314675.1 Fibrobacter sp. UBA1765
TTTTCGGCAAGCACGGTCGGTTTTTCCTTGTAGCCAAGTTCCGACATGCCTGTGCCAACAGCACCGCTAGTCACAATCACGACTTCCTTGCCAGCTTCCATAAGCGTAGCTACGGAAGTTGCGAGCTTTTGAATGTAACGCGTGCGAACTCCACCGCGTTCGGAATCAACCAAAATGCGGGAACCAATCTTTACAACAATGCGGCGAGCTTCGCCAAGAATTTTAGAACGTAATTCACTCATAATTTAGATACCAGAGAACAGAGAACAGAAGACAGAAAACAGAAATTGTAATTTTTCATGTCTTGGATCACCACGCCTTCGGCTCGTGATGACAAGATAGCGTTACAATATTTTTTCGTTTTTTCCTTTATTAGATTACAGATACCAGAAACGAGAAACAAGAAACCAGAGATTGTAATTTTTCATGTTGTGGATCACTACGCTTTGGCTCGTGATGACAGGATGTTTTCACAAAATCTTGAGTCTTGTCTCTTGCTCTTGCATCTTTTTTAAACCTACTTACAAACAATTAAACGGATTGCATCAAGGCGGAGCGTATTTTGCATTACAGCCTTTTTGCGTTCCTGGATAGCCTTCTTGGCATCGTTCAATGCGGCGGCATTTTCCGATGTTCCACGAATCTTTGACAAGTGCCTTGTTCTGCGATATTCCGCTTCAAGCCTTTCTTCAACAGCGCCGCCGACAGCAGCTGCAATTTCAGATGCCTTGTCGGCAGCGATCGCCTTCGCTGCTTCAAAACCGGCATGTGCAAAGTAATCAAGCTTTGCATTCATAATGGCATTGCCTTGCGGAATCGAAGCGTCACGAACATCGAGAGCGCTTGCACGAGCTAGTTCCTCAATAATTTCAGAATGGTCTTCACCAGAACCGTTCACAACTACTCGCAAGTAACGCGGGCCTGCAACATCGTCAAGGCCCCATTCAGGTGAAGTCGGGAATTCTGCAACAAAAGCATATTCCATGAGCATCCACTTGGCATGGCCAGAATTATTCCAAACGGAGCAAGCCACTCCACCACGCATATTTGCTGTAGCATAATCGATTGCACCTTGAGCCAAAGGATGTTCAACGCTCAAGAATTCAATGCCGTCATGCATCATGGCACGAGTACGCGAAAGCGTTACCGTAAGCATAATCTTTTGCGTTGCAGATTCTTCAGTCATGCCAAGCGTACTTGTAGAAGGCATGCCCGGGATAGAACCGTCTTCAACCTGGTCACCCTGCGTAAGCAAAATGGATTCAGGCAAGGAGGCCGGCTCTGAATCCACGCCTTGCATTTTGAGAGCCTTCA
>DCGZ01000156.1:1407-15903 GCA_002314675.1 Fibrobacter sp. UBA1765
GAATTGAATTCAAGCAGCTTGTCTCGGCCCTTTTCCGCAAGCTTGCGGACTTCGTCCACTTCCTTTTTAAGCTTTGGCAAAAAGTCCTTGACAAAGGATTCCATGAATGTTGCGGGTTCAATCACAGCCTGCAAAAGTTCTTCCGTATACTTGATAAAGAACTCACCACCGTTCATGAGCGGCTGGCCAAAGGCATCAAGGCCATCATTGTACCAGCGGAACATGACTTCTTGACCAGAGCCCTTTACATACGGCACGTAGATTTCAACATCACGGGTCTGGCCAATGCGGTCAAGGCGACCAATGCGCTGTTCCACAAGGGCTGAATCAAGCGGCAAATCCCAGAGCACAAGCCGATGCGCAAACTGGAAGTTACGGCCTTCGGAACCAATTTCGGAGGAAAGCAAAATCGTAGCACCGTTCTTGCGAGAGAAGTCCGCTGAAGCGCGGTCGCGTTCTTCGATAGACATTTCTTCAAAGAAGCATGTTGCAAAGCCCGGTTCAAATTCCTGCATAAGTGCGGAGGCTATGGCCTTGAGCACACGCTCATCTTCGGTAATGAGCAAAACCTTTTCTTCTGGGTTTTTATGCAAAAAGCTCTTTAGCCAGGCAAGACGTTCGTCCAAGGACCAAACAGCCGCCTTCGGGAAACTGAGCAAGCCGTTTGTCTGGTAATCTGTCGCGTGGTCAGGATCCTGGTTGCACATGGTTTCGACAAGCTGTCGATAAGTTGAATTTGGTTCCAGCACAACTTCCTTGAGCACTCGCTTCGGAAAGCCGCCAACACCCTTGCGGGTATTACGGAACACGACAGAACCTGTACCCATGGCATCAACGATACGGCGGATCCATTCGTGGGCTTCAAGAACTTCAGCCGTTTCACTTTCGAGCCAAGCATGAATCGGAGAATTCTTAGGGAGCATTGCCCTGAGTTCATCCATTTCAAGCTTTGCATTCGGGTCTGACGGAAGCTTTGACAAGTCAGCAGCTATCTTCTTGTACGTTTCAAGTTCTGCAAGGAACTTTTCGTAATCGTAGAAGCGAACCGGATCAAGCATCTTTAAACGGTTAAAGTGCGACTCCGGCTGCAACTGGAGCGGAGTACCGGTCAAGAGCAGAGCACCCTTGGTAGTTGGCATAATCTGCTCAACCGCCTTGTACTCCTTGCTAACAAAACCATCTTCGCAAACCAGGTGATGCGCTTCATCAACAATGATCAAGTCCCATGTAACCTTAAGAAGATCCTCTTGAAGCGGCGGATTTTCCATAAGGAATTCCATTGTACAAATAGCGTCATTTGTAGCAAGGAACGGATTTTCCTTCATAGAAACCGTGGACGGGCCTTCGAACGAGAAATTTTCCTCTTCTTCAGAAAGAGACCGCAAAAAGCCCTTGTCTACCAAGGTAAACACATGGTTGAAGCGTCGCTTCATTTCGACCATCCACTGATGCTTAAGCGATTCAGGGACCAAAATAAGAGTTCGCGTCACTCGGCCGCGGGCACGGAGCGTGTGCCAGATCATGCCTGCTTCAATTGTTTTACCTAGGCCGACTTCGTCACTGAGCATTAAGCGCGGGAGCTCGGAGCCAGAGCATGCTCGAGAGCAGAGATAAAACTGGTGCGGAATGGAATCTACGCGCGGGCCAATCATGCCACGAACCGGAGACCCCTTCCACGTACAAGAAATCTGCGTCGCCTGTTCACGAAGTTCATATTCTTCCGTTGAACTAAGTTCATTTGCCGAAAGAGCGCTAAAATAGTTTGAAGGCCTCAAAATAAGCTTAGAACTGAGTTCCGATTCCTTCATTTTTTTGCCGGCCCTAGCATAGTAAACATAAAGGTCGTTTTCTTCTTCTACACGCGCAATCGGGAACGAAAGCATGGCCTTTTCGCCACGGGCGATTTCGCCAACCTCAAGCTTGTAACGAACAAGGCTTGCGACTCCGATTCTATAAATTCTTTTTTCTTTTACGGCAGGGAACTCCAAAGTAACATTCTTGGCCTCGACCGCAACAACACGACCGACACCGAGTTCAAGTTCCGTTTCGCAATAAAAACGCTGACCAGGTACAATTTTATACATACGCCCCTAAAATTAGCTATTTATCCCTTGACAAAAAAGCCGATTGTTCTAAATTTAGCGCCACAATGCCACTCTAGCTCAGCTGGTAGAGCAGCTGATTCGTAATCAGCAGGTCGGCGGTTCAAGTCCGCTGGGTGGCTCTAAAAGAAAACTCGGAGTAAAATCCGAGTTTTTTTTGTTTATATATGCTTTATTTACGGAAAGGCAAGCATATTATTCCAGCTTTTCCTTGATACGCGCAAATGGCAGCTTTTGGATTGCCTTGACGTGAGCAGCTTCAATATCCTTGCCTACGCCTTGCGAAAGCTCCACGATTTCTTCGGAGCCCTTTTTCAAGGAAAGCGTCAACTTAGTTGTAAAAAGGCCTGCGCTGCTTTTTTTATCTGCAAATTCAAGATACGCCTGAACAGCAACACCACCGTCAGAAAGCGCTATACCGCCATCAGACAAGGTCTTTTTTAGCGCACCACATTCAGCGATACTTGCAGAACATTCCAGTTTATAGGAACCTGCGGTTTTGGCGCTTTCATAATGAACCGTTTTAGAAACTACATCTGCGGTGCGAACATAGCGAAAGCTTAAATCAGGCCTAACAACAATGTCACCTGCACCATGGTTCTTTGCGATCTGACGCTTTTCAAAAACTATCTTGCCTTGCTTATCCGTTTTACCGTTCAGCAAATCCCTGGAATCCTGGACTAGGGCTATCGGGAACGCTACAACGGGGCCTGCAAAATCAGAAATTGTTACAACGAGATTTTCGCCCTGCCACTCCGTTTCAAGCTTTAAGCTTGAAAGATTTGCAAGCAAGAATTCAGTCAATTCGTTTAGCGTGTGATCCAAGCGAAGTTCAGACGGGACCTCCTTTACATACGACATGTTTTCTAGCAAGTCATCGTACGAAGCTACAAGCTTTTCAAGAGCAAGCATGTCGAGTGTCATCTTGCGATAATCCCTGTCCAGCATGTCAAAGCGAATAACAGAGTCTTTTGACTTGACATTTTTTTGAACAGTCTCAAGATCAACCATAAGCTTTGAAGCCATCTGGTCAACATCTACGCTTGCTGTTGCGGTAAAGTTTTTTCCATTCTTTTTGCCGGGTACAACTTTTGCCCCCTTCAACACGATATTGGTCGAAACCTTTTTTGAAGATTCCATCGTTTTTTCAGCTTGCCAGCCACTTTCGGTTTTGCGTTCTTCGCGCGTGACCTTTGTTTCTGATTCTACACGGCTCTTGAGCTGCTTTGCAAGGCCTTCCAAGGCCAGGTTGTTGGCGTCTTTTTGAGACTCGATAGACTCGGCTGTAAAAGAAACGATATTTGCAGAAAACGCAAAACTTGCAACCAGGGCAACAATCAAAAAAAGTTTCATAAAACGCCTTACTTTATTTCCATGATGATTAGCTTCTTAGAAATATTCTGCTTGCGCACCTTGGCAAGACCTTCCAGGGACTCTACGAAAACGGAATAAACCATTTGAGCGTCGTCATAAGCATTCGGGTCTGCATACACAAGCAAGTCGTAGGTGTTGTTGGTCATAGAAACAACCTGCATCTTGTTGAATTTTTTGCGAACAGATCCACTTACGATATTTGAAATTTCTTCGGACTGGTCTTCGGTAAAGCCGTCAGCAATGTGAGCAACTACCTTGTAACGCACTCCTAGTTCAAGGTCTGCAGCAAGACGGTCACGAATTCTGTTTTCAAGCTTTACAATAGCCTGCTGAACAACCTTCTGCACGAGAACGCGCTGGCCCTCGCCTTCATCCTTCAAGCGTACGGATTCGCTTGCCAAAAGGTTACCGGTCGAAGCCTCTGAGGCGTTCAAGTCCATGACTACAAAGCCTTCCTGAATGCTACCGGCAAATGTTATACTTATGTCTGCACCGACAGAGAGCCCAGCAATGTATGCAAGGTCTTCATCGTTGCCTGCAATTTCAGTTTGCAGTTGCACGACTTCATTCAACTGCGCCTGGCTTTCTAGGCCAACCACATTGTAATCACGGCTTGACAGATAGGAATTGATTACTTCCATTGCCGTCTTTGCAAGCGGATTCTGGCGGACAACGTCAATGCTTCCTGCCATGCGGCCTGTCATTGCCGGAGTTACAAGGACCGTAGGATTAGTCTTGAACACGGCCTTAGAAATTTCAATTTCAGGTTCGGTAGTTTGGGTTTCAACCTTCTCCGTTTGGGCGACTGCATTTTGACCGGCAAGCTCGCTATTCAAGCTGGAATACCCATCATTTGCAAGTTCACGAGTTTTATCTTCTTGAGGAGGGTTAGAAGCACACGCAGCAAGTACAAGAGCGGTTGCAAGGGGAGCCAATTTTAAAATCATATTCATAAAATATTCCTTTTATTCTGCGGTTATACCGCCCTCATTTTTCAATCTGTTATATTCGTCTGTTTCATTCATCAAGCTGTTTCGAGCCTTTCCACCAGGGTGATTTGCCAAAAGGCAAAATACTTCATAGGTTTTTAAGGCCTTGAACACCTTGCCATTTTTCAAGGTGGCTGCGACTTCAAAATTTGCAATCTTATTGCGCTGCACCTTGATTGGAATTTCATAATTCAACGAGGTGAGTTCATTTGCGCTAAAGGTCTGGATAACCTTGCCAGCACGCTTGACAACAATGTTTTTAAGTTCATCCAGGTCATTTGCAGAAATGCCAGCCAAGCTAAAATTCAAATTGCCAGAGTATTCAGAAACTTCAGGGCCAATATGGATTCTTTCATTACGCTTGCCGTTTATCTTTACGCTCAGCATCAAGTTTTTGTCTTGAACCTTTTGAACAGTAGAGTCTGCTGCGGTATCTGCTTCAATAGCGCCATCAGCATTTGGGTTTGCGTATACAGTCTTCCAGCTGTGGCATATATATTCAACATCGCCATCGCTACAAATAGCCAAGAAGCGCTTTGGACCGTATGCATTTGCATCCCATTCAAGCTTGCGTTCATACATTCCATTTTCTGGCACTGTATCTGTATAGCCCCAGACTGTTACGGCAACACCCTTGGTAATGCGACCCTGCAATGAGACCGAAGGCAAATACACCGTATCAGGCAATTCGGCAACTTTCAACTGAATACTATTTTTTAGTTCCTGCACACGGGCTTCGTAGGCTTTATCAAACGTTTCCAAGGCAAGAGGGACTGAAGTTGCGGTATCAGAAAGAGCCTTGCCAAGAGCCTTCGCAAGAGCCACTGAACCAGAGGATTTCAAGTTGACCTTGGCGATTCCCCTGGAATCTACGACAACAGTCTGGTTTTCGACAATGGCTTCGGTTTGACCAGCCCCACTTTCGACTTCAACCTTCCCTTCCTTTAGCGAAGCGACCAACTTGCCGTTTACATTGCCGACAAAGCCGGCTGTACCACGGATAGAGGCTGTTGCGTTACCGGACTTGAACTTTATCTTTGTATCAACCTGTTTTTGCACGTCAAAATGGACTATGCCATTTTCGACCAAAACAGTCAAATCCATATTTTTGCCAATTTCTTCGGCATTCAAAAGAAGATTCGTGTTTTCGGCAACGGTAATTGCAGAGCCATCCTGCATTTGCAGAACGCTTTCAGACTCCTGTTCAGTCTTTATACGATCGTTTTCTACAACATGCTGGCTCACGCGCAAGGCATTCCATTTTTCGGAACCTTGACGTTGCAAGTTGCAGCTCCCAACAACGCTTTGGACCTTTGCCTTGAACAAGGAATTTACCGGCAAGGCTTTTTCTGCAATTTGCCGTTCTGCAACGGGCTCTTGTTTTTTTTCATCGTTACAGCCAGCAAAAAAGGTTGCAAACAAGACAAAAAAGGCTACCACATACAATCTTGACACATTCATGTAATAAATTTAACAAGTTTATTGAACTTAACATTCTTATTTATTGAAGAAGTCAACATTACAGCCAAAGGCAAAACATAAACAAATATCATTTTTTTCAGCACTAAAAAAGAAAATCAACCCAGAATTTTCTAAAATTGGCGCCTATGAATCCGAATGGCGCTATTATTGTCCAGAGTAACCTGGAAATCCTTGTAGAAATTCACAACCCGACTTATGAAGCAGCACGCGATGCGATCGCACCGTTCACGGAGCTTGTCAAAAGCCCGGAGCACTTGCATACCTATCGCATTTCGCACTTGTCCCTGTGGAACGCTGCTGCAACAGGCCTTACCGCCCAAGACATTGAAGAACGACTGGAAGCACAGAGCAAGTACCCGGTACCTTCTTCCGTTATTTCTGAAATCAACGACTACATGGGCCGCTATGGCCTGCTCAAGCTTTACAAGGAAGACGACAACCTGGTTCTTGAATCTACCGACCCGGTAGCATTCCTTGAAATCATAAACATGAAGGAAATGGAGCAATATATTGTTTCACTTCTTTCTGACACCAAGGCAATCGTAGACCCGTCTCGCCGTGGCATGCTAAAAATGATGCTCACGAATTCGGGCTTCCCTGTCGAAGACTTGGCCGGCTACACAATCGGAGACCCGCTTCCGATTTCACTCCGCGAAACGACCCTTACAGGCAAAGAATTCAAGCTTCGCGACTACCAAAAGGAAGCAGCACAAATCTTTTACGCATCCGGCTCAGAAAAGGGCGGTTCAGGCGTTGTTGTTTTACCATGCGGTTCCGGTAAAACTGTTATTGGTATGGCGGCAATGTCTCTTGTACAAACCAAGACCTTGATCCTTACGCCAAACGTATCTGCAAGCCGTCAATGGATTCGTGAAATTCTAGACAAGACGACGCTTACTGCAGACCAAGTCAAGGAATACTCCGGCGAAGTCAAGGAAATTGGCCCAGTCACAGTAGCTACTTACCAGATTTTGACCCAGCACAAGCGCACAAAGAAGAAGGGAGCCGACGAAGACGAAAACGAAGTTGAAGAAGTCAAGGAAATGAGCTACTTCAACATTTTCGGTGCAGAAAAGTGGGGCCTCATGATTTATGATGAAGTCCACCTGCTCCCGGCCCCAGTGTTCCGCCTGAGTGCAGAAATGCAAGCAACACGCCGCCTCGGCCTAACGGCAACGCTCGTTCGCGAAGACGGCAAGGAAACTGAAGTATTCTCGCTCATCGGACCGAAAAAGTTCGATGTGCCTTGGCGCGTGCTCGAAAGCCAGGGCTGGATTGCAAAGGCAAACTGCAGCGAAATCAGGATCCCGATGGAACCTGCAGTTAAGATGAAGTATGCGCTTGCAGACATGCGCGAAAAGATCGTTATTGCAAGTACCAACCCGACAAAGAACGAAATCGTGCAAAAGTTGATTAACTATCATTCAAGCGAACACGACCGTGTCTTGATTATTGGCCAGTACATTGAACAGCTCGAAGCTCTTTCTAAGATGCTCGACATTCCTTTAATTACTGGCAAGACCCCGAACAAGGAACGCGACACGCTTTACGCCGCATTCCGTGCTGGCTCGCTCAAGAACCTTATGATTTCGAAGGTCGGTAACTTTGCAATCGACTTGCCAGATGCAAATGTGCTTATCCAGATTTCTGGTACGTTTGGCAGCCGACAGGAAGAAGCGCAACGCCTTGGCCGCGTACTTAGACCAAAGAGCGATGGCGGCTCCGCATTCTTCTACAGCATTGTAACCCAGGATTCACGCGAACAGGAATTCGCAATGAACCGCCAACTGTTCCTTACAGAACAGGGCTACGCTTACAAGATTATTAAGCGCGGAGACTGGGACGTGATTTCTAGGACACCAGAAGAATTGCAGGCGTTGCGAGCTCAACAGGCCGCAGAAGCAACCCAAGAAGCAAACTAAAACATAATTTGTTACGAAAAAGGCAATCCAAAAAAGGGGTTGCCTTTTTTATACATATACCATACAACAAAAAATACCTACAAGCGTAAGAATTCTATATTCTATTCGTAACAGAAAAGTAAATGGAGCCATATTATGCCATTTTTGCATATACTAGCCATGTTTCTATGTAGTGCCGTTTTGTGTTTTGCACAAGAGCAAGCTGCACTGGAACCGACAACTACTGAGGTAACACCAGAAACAACAACTGAGGCAACTCAAGAAAACAGTGCTTCTGAACAAACTGCCGTACAAGAACCTGTAGCAATGGTTGACTCAACAACACAGGAAGAAAAAATCGAAGTAACGGCTGCTTCTGATGTAAAGAAAGATGAGGCCTCCACAATTTCAGTGTTTGTCAAGCGCCCAGAAGAAATCCAGGCTCTACAAAAAGATCTTATCAATTTGCAGAATTTAGCAGGAGGATCAAACCCGGCGATCGACTCATTGCTTTCAAAGGCTTCAAGAATTGCAAAAATGAACGACCAGTGCTCCATGGTTTCTATTAACGATATTTTAGACACTAGCTGTAGCCACTTTTACGAAATTGAATTGCCTGCATTCGAAAATGAATTCATGGAATTGACTGGAGAAGTTCGCCTTGGTTCAATGCGCATGGCATCGACTCTTGAGGAACGTTCCCAACAGCTTCTCAGCTGCTCCGATGCACTAACAAGCATTGTCGTACCAAGGGACCAATTGCTGCGACTCAGGGGTAACATTTACTTGGAACCAATAAACCTTGAAGGTGACTTTGATGCAGAATATCGTTACGAGCTTTCTTACGACTCGACTAAAATGCATCAACAGGAACGCCTTGCAAACCTATGGCTTTCTAAATGTGGAGATATCGTTCTACGTCAAACTGGCGAAGAATTCGCACCTATGTTTGTAGCTGCCTTGAAAATCAAAAACGATTCCCTTAAAAAAGAAGGTTCAAACATCAAGCTTCTCTTGAACAAGGAAAACCTTTCCATTCGCGTAAACATGCGTCGTGCAATAAGCGGTGCATACTACTTGAACGGAGAAAAACTTTTTTCAAAGGAACTTGAAGCTGCCGGAGAAAAGCCGCATTTGCGATTTGACGTAAAGAACAAAAAGGCATTGCTTGAATCTGGCGCAGATGCGACTCTTGAAAATTTTAAGGGAAAAGTTGTATTTAGAGGACTAAAAAAACAGGATATGGCAGGTCGCTGGATGTGGGATAAAGACCTGTTTGTAGAAAGTGGTCCAGACTCACAAGATGAAGCGGACCTAATGACCGCCGAAGATTCTCTTGTTTACGAACAAGTTCTAACAGAAGCAGCTACAGTGGCAATTGATACAAACCAGACAAAGGCAACTGCAGCAGCGGAAGCAGCGACAAATAACAACGAGCCCCAAAAAGAAGGTTCAAGCATCAACTGGATTCCACTCGCAATTTCAGGAGCTGTACTCGTTGGCGGCACTATTATGGCAGTTGCATTCAACAGCAAGGCAAAAACAGAAAGCGAAGATTACAAAAAAGAATTGGATGACGGCGATGATTCCAATTATAAAAAGCACAAAGACAATGCTAGTAGCGCCCAGACACTACGAACTGTAGGATTCGGGTTTGCTATTGCAGGCGGCATTGGCATAGGTCTTTCCTTTATTTTCTGAGGTATGTATGAAAAAGATTAAAGCATTCTTTATTATTACATCTGTATTGGCTTTCTTTAACGCTTGTTCTGACTACGCAGGAAATATTGAATCAGCACATAATGAATTCCTTGCAGAATCAACAAGTAGTTCTAGCGACTCCGAAAATTCTAGTTCCTCGAACAAGAAAGACGATTCTAGCAGTTCCATTACAGATAGTAGCTCAAGCAAGATTTCATCATCAAGTGAGCTCTCATCTTCAAGCGAACCATCTTCTTCAAGCGAGCCTTCTTCTTCAAGTGAGCTTTCTTCTTCAAGTGAGCTTTCTTCTTCAAGCGAGCCTTCTTCTTCAAGCGTGCTTTCTTCTTCAAGCGAAGAAAGTAGTTCTTCTTCAATCATTCCTGAATCAAGCAGCTCTATAGAAAGCAGCTCCAGTATTTCCATTGCATGTGGAGACTTGTGGTGCGCTAGAGGCGAAAACTCAGGAGGCAACGCATGGAAGATGGATGGGCTAGGAAATGAATATGGCTGGTATTTAGCAGCAAGCAGCATAGACTACATAGCCTCGTATTACGATGATGGAAATGCTTTCGTAACACAATTAGACAATAAAAAGATTCTTGAAAACTCCATAAATTTTGTTGGATATCTTTACGATTTTGACGCCGATATCGACATTCAAGATTGGGAAGGCATCTGTGTAATTTATGAATCTACATTGGCAGTGCAAGTATACGTAGGCTCCTATTACTATACAAAGATGCCACCGACTTTAAAAGGTCATTTAAATGCCGATGGGACTTATTTGAACATGGTAAACGTTCGTTGGGAAGATTTCAAACTTGAAGCAGGAGCAGAAGACATCCTAGAAACAGATGCCGCTCCAGGTTTCTCGTTCTTTATGTTCTCAAATAACATCAACCCAAGCGATCCTGTCAACGACTATTTTAATTTAATTTCAATCGGTCGTTACGGCTCTTGCTCTGAATAAGGTTCTAGCCAATAGAAATCAAATCGTCAGGTGTAAACGGCATATCCTCTGAACGGGGGGTTGCCACAAACACCTGGCATTTTTTTTCGCGTATAATATCGCTTACGGCTGTTCGCCTATCTGTATCAAGTTCTGCCAAAATGTCATCAAGCAAAAGTACCGGCGGAAGTAAATTGCTGCATGCAATATCGACTGCGGCAAAGCGCATAGAAATGGCACTGGAACGGCACTGCCCCTGGCTGCCAAAATTTCGCATTTCATAGTCGCCGGACCAAATCACAAAATCATCCTTATGCGGGCCCACAAGTGTAGTACCCATACGGCGTTCCGAATCAAAATTCTTTTGCAAAAGGTCATGGAACTTTTGTTCAAAGTTATCATCTTCGTAAATTGCGGAACGGTACGAACATGAAATTACATCCCGGCCATCGGTAAGCTTGGCATAATATTCAGGAATGATTTTGGAGGCACGTTCAAACAATGCAAATCGCTGTTCCCAAATTTTTGAGCCAAGAGAAACTAGCTGTTCCGAAAGTATCTGGAAAAGCTGTTCACCACCAGTAGCCATGCCGACCTTGTTCTGATGAAGCCACTCGTTACGTTGCAGCAAGACACGCTTGTAACGCTTTAACAAATCGGCATTCAATGGGCTTAAAAAGCAAAGAATTTCATCCATCCATTTGCGGCGAACTTCCGGGGCATCGCGCACAAGTTCAATATCGCTCGGTTGCATCATCACGGCCGGGAACTTGCCAAAGAATCCAGTCGGCGAGCGCAACGGTTTGCCATCGCACTTGGCCGTAATTTCGGACTTTGTAACAAGCAGGGCTCGCTCCGAAATTTCATCGCCATGTTCCAAGGTTCCGCGAATCAACGTTTGCGATTCGGCATCGGCCCAGGGAACAAGCTGGTTCAGGTTACGGGCACGAAACGAAAAGCCTTGGCAGAGCAAAAAGATGGCTTCAAGCAAGGTTGTCTTGCCTGTGCCGTTTTTGCCACTTACAACGGTTATGCCCTGCGAGAACTGTTTTTCTATCGCAGGGAGCGCACGCATTCCTGAAAGGGAAATCTTTGAAATCAAGGAATGTAGCCCCTTACGCTAAAGCTGACCGGGTTCCACAAATCTGCCTCAGATTCATAGATCAAGGCGTAGTTGATGTCAAACGGCCATTTCTTTTTGCTTATACGGATGTCAAACTTATAACCAAGACCTGCCGTAAAGTTGGTTTCATCGATACCGGCACGAACCATGCCGTTTGGAATCACTTCGTATTCAGCGCCAAGACGGGCGGTCCAATAATGTTCATCCGGGTCGCATGCGATAAACGCTTCGGACATTTGGTAATCAATTGCCTCTAGCCAAAGATTTGCCCTTTTGCCAAACAGCCTGGATTGATAACCAAGGCCAATCTGCAATGTTTTGGGTCTAAAGCCTTCGGTAGATTCTACGGAATTATCAGAGCTTGTAGTCTTTGTCCATTTTGCATTCAAATTCTTGCTAAAGCTTAAGTTCTTAGCCTGTACAGCAATGGACCACTTGTCGTTTATTTGACGGAGCCATGCAATATTCAAGGTAACCGGGCTGCGGTAGCCGTCTTCTAGCTTAATGTCATCGTAATACCTAGCCACATCCAAATTGTCGTAACTCATTACAAGGGAAACGCCTATAGCGTCTTGCCTTGTCAAACGGTACGAAAAGCCAAGATACATCATGGTAAACATCGGGCTTGCAGTCCCAAGGGTTTCATCATCTTCATCAATTACCTTGAAATCCCAGTCACCACGGTAAAGTACGGCTGCACCGACACCCATACGAGTTCCAATTTTTCCATCGACTCCAAGGCTTCCGCCAGCACGATCAAGGTCGCGCTTTTCGGCATGGAGCGAGTAGGAAATATTGTTCCTAAAGGCAAGTATTGCCGGGTTCCAATAGGCGCCTGGCATTGCAGAGGTATCTGCGCTACCGGTATTTGCTCGGCCAAGTTCACGTGCGCTTGCACCCATGCGATCTACAAAGCCGTCGTAGCCACCTAAGCGTGATTTTTTTGAAGCAAACGAAGGCATCGCCACAACGAGAATGAGCGATAGCAAGAAAAGGACTAGATTGCTTCGCTTCGCTCGCAATGACATGATAAAGGATCGCAATGACATGATAGATGCAAGCAAAGACACTTTTCTTCCGACTTCCAACTTCCGTCTTCCGTCTTCCGTCTTCCAGCATCCAACTTCCGTCTTCCGTCTTCCGACTTCCGACTTCCAGCATCCAACTTCCGTCTTCCGTCTTCCGACTTCCGACTTCCAACTTCCGTTTCTCATACTACTTCCCCCCCACGCTCATGACCTTGCCCCAGCCTACATGCCCATGATTATCCTTGACACGAACGTAATAGACTCCCATAGTCACGGCACGACCCATGTCATCACGCCCATCCCAAATATCTTCGCCAGCATCGGTACTGCGACCTGCAGAAGCGTATCGAGGAGCGTTCTTTACAATGGTACGCACCTTGCGCATATCGTAACTAAAGACTTCGATGGTAATCTTGGAATCCTTGGCAACGCTATACGCAACAAGGGATTCACCACCGGCAGCCATTACAGAAGGAACCATACGGACAGTCGACAAATTCTTGCCAAGGGAAGCCTGGTTCAAAATCGGGCTCCAAGTTTTACCGGAATCAGCAGAAACAGAAATGCCATTACCATACGTAGTAACAGCTAGACCTCTAGCCTTGCCATTCAAGTCAAAGTCAGCAACCGAAAGTATAATCGTGTTGCGGTCAACAACGCCTGCGTCCTGGCCATAGAGCCACTGGTTTTCATTTTCCCAAGGAACAGCGCCAATAGAGTCAAGCTTCAACAAGCCGCTTTCTGCACCACCGACAACTCGTACAGCGACAAAGGCCTTGTTGCCGATGAAAGAAACATTACTAGTGCTGTAATCAGCCTTATCGTAAACATCGTTTACCGTTTTTCCGGTCGTGTCTCGAAACGCAACTTCGGCAAAGGAATCCTTGCTAGAGCGCCACAATTTATTCGTGAGCTTGCCCTTGACTTGAATTGCACTTTCTGCAATCACTTGAACCGGAGTTCCACCAATCCAGACACCTGTGACACGTTCATTTTTCAAGGCATCTACAGACTTGAACTTTTTTGTTCCTTCTGCAGTTTCTTGCAAAAGGCCCTTCGATGTTGCAAGCCACAGGCAGTTTGTTTGCGGATGCAGCGCTACAGCAAATACCGCCGGGTTCACAGAAGTCTTGTAGCTTGCGGAATTTTTCAAGGAATCCAAAGCCATGGTTTCTAGGTTCACTACATAGCTTGCCTTTTTAATGCTGCCAAGCCCCTTTGAAACGTCAAGAGCAAGCAAGCCATTTGAGCCTCGAGCCGCCCAAAGGACATTTGCAGAAGAATCAAAGGCAAAACCGCTTGCGGCTCCATCCATTCGAGAAAAAGAGGAGTCCTTGTAATTCACGTTCACTTCAGGGAAATCAATGAAGCCAGTTTCTGTTCCACGAACATAGACAAGTCCGGTGGGCTTTCTAAAATTGTCCGTAGAATCCGTGGTAAATGCAGGGAGCACAGCACCAAGCTTTAGGCCGGCTGGTACAAATGGAATTCTGCGGCGTTCTGCAAGAGCATCGCTCAAAATGCCATCATGAACGGCTGTACGTTCTTCATCGTTATCAAAAACAACCTGTTCACTTTCGGTGGCACGAACAAGACCATCAGAAACATTTAAGCTAAGCTTAGAAAAGCCCCCGTTGGAATCGCCACGCGAAAATACCCAAATAGATCCTTTTTCTGCCGGAGCCACACCAAAGGCGTAGTTACTTACAAGTAAGCTTGTATTCGCGGCAAACGCCGACACAGCCAAAGCAAAAATTCCAAACAACTTCATTTTATTCATATAGCAATATATAGAAATTAGAGGGAAGAGAGGACTGGAATGAGGACGCACCTTCGGTGCTTTGAGG
>DCGZ01000188.1:0-4411 GCA_002314675.1 Fibrobacter sp. UBA1765
CGACAATTTAAGATGCAAGAAAGAAGACAGAAGGAAGTAGGAAGACGGAAGCAAGTAACCAACAACTAATAACTAATGACTAATAAACAAAAAAAATCTCTCGTCTCTCGTCTGTAGGGCCAAAGGCCCGTTCTCTCGTCTATTCTAGATCCTAATCTCTTACGCAGCGTATTGACCTTGCGTCGCCCTGATCGAATGTCTTTAATGTCGCCCTGTTTACGCTAAAGTCAAGTTCAAGGTAGTAGGCGAACGAGCTTTCACTTTCATCTGTAGAGCTGCTCCAGAATTGCGCGTATCCGCCAATGCCATCAAACTTGCCGCTGCGATTCATGAAGCCTGCCGGCAATGCGTTAAAGTCAAGGGAATCGTTGCCGTTGCCTTTTTTGTACCAGCCGCTTGTAGACTTGAGAGCTGCGCCTGCAAATTCAATTCCGCCCGCATTGTTAAGCAATTCGCCGAAGTCTTCCTTGCTTGGCAATCGAAAACCTTCTGGACATACGTTTTTTGCAACGTCGAAGCTGTAAAGTGCTCCTAGCCTTTTGCAGTTTCTTGCGTCGCCATCGGGGCAAAACGAACCTTTGGCCTTGAAGTTCAAGTTTTCTGCCATCCAGGTCTGGTTGCCTATTTTTACTATGCTGTAGCTTTGCCCGTCACGAGTATCGGTAAATGATTCGGAGCAGGCCGCAAGAAAAATGCCAAGAGAAATTGTAATTATGTATTTAAGCATGTTGCAAAAAAATTTTTTAAGGCATCGCTTGCGCTTTTGCCTATAGGTTCAAAAATGTCGTTTTCCTTGAATAAATCCTGTACCGCATAAACGCCCTTTCCTGAGCGTAAAATCCATTTGCAGGGGTGTTTTATTTTTGCGATTTGTTCTTTTGAAAAAATGGCTGGGACCGTTTTATATACGGCGATATGCTGGATTTTTATTTTGAACTTTTGGGCAAGTTCCGGCAAGTCAGCTGCGGTTTCTTCTGCAGAAAGCCATGCGATATTTTGCAGGTTTACCCCATTTTGCTTTAAAGAGAATATAAAGGTTTCTGCTCCACTGCCGTCTCCGAATTGCTTTACGGCAATGCCCTCTTTTTCTATGGCTTTTGCCGTGCCTTCTCCAATAGCGTAAATGTCGCTTTCGCAAGTCTTTAATTGAGCGCAGGCAATGCCAGCCGCTCTTGGACTTGCCACAAATACGGCATCGAAACCCTTTAATGAAAATTCTGCGTGAAGGTCTATGACTGAAAGCGCCGGCAAGTGCAGAACTGAGGCGTTTGCATTTTTTGCCTCATTGATTAGAGTCGCTTTTGGGAGCGCTATGCCAGTTTCTATCCAAAGCATTGATTCTAGTGTTCTCCGCTTTCTGGAAATTTATCGTTAGAAGTTCGCAAGGAACTAAAAGGGGAGGGCTTGCTAAACGGAGATGCTGTTTTAGGCTTTGCGGCAGGCTGCTTTTCTTCGACGTTTTTTACGGGTTGCGGCTTTTGAACAGTTTCATCTTCTTCGACATAGCTCGAAAGTTTGCGCGGCTTTAAAAGCATTCCGTTTTCGCCTACTTCCGGTTCTGCTTCAGCCTTGATTTCTTCCCTTGGCTTTTCGGGTTCCTTTTTAGGAGCAAGTTTTTCGAGAAGCTTTTTGGCTTGTTCTGCAAACAGGTCGTCATCCTTGAGTTCTATGACCTTTTCAAGCCTCTTTACGCCTTCTTCAGGTTTTAAGTTCATGCGTAAGCGGATGCCGCCGATATAGAGCAATGTTTTGCGCGCTGAATTCTTGTCGCGTTCATCGATTAGAGAACGGTCCAAAAAATAGAGAGCTGCTTCGGGGACCTTCTTTTGGAACGACGCCATGCCCCATTCTTGCCATTCTGAACTTGAAACAGCTATGTAGAGGCTTGGGTTCGTAAGCTTCTTAGCCATATCCAGAATGAGTTCCTTGTCGGCGGGGGATTCTAAAAGCAGTTCGTGCATGCCTTGCCCGAGCTTTTCTTTTGCCAGATTGTTGTCCCCCTGCATTGCACATTCAAAACCTTCCATAAGGAGCGTCCTGGTTTGTTTTTTGCGGACTGTAACAGGATCTTCTTTAGGCTTTGCTGCAAGAGCTTCCTTCTTTTCTTTTTCAATTTCCTTTTTTGATTTTTTGCGTTCTGGCAGGAACTTTCCAAGGGCGGTCCCTCCAAAAATCATAGGCACAGAAACGACAATTGCTGCAATGTAGGTTTGCGTACATGTGATGATTGCAACGGTAGTCATGGCTATATAAATGGTGGCTGCAACAACTGTTTGTAGCTTTTCTACGCAGTCCCTGTTTCTACCGATGCAGACTGTACCTAGGCAAAGGGATGCTGCAAGGAACATGCCGGAAAACGGTTCTTCTGCGTGTGTAAAGAACGATGTTTGCCCGAGCGCAGAAATAAGGAGAGCTCCAAGGAAGATGCTTGCCGCAAATAGTGCTCCCGCGATTGGTGCGCCAAAGCGTCTTGTCATTTTGTCTGAAGCATATAGAAGGCCGGCTGCAGTTAGCAAGAACAAAAACAGGTTTGGAAACAGAATCCAGTGTGTAAGCATCTGCATCGAAGATGGATCCTGAATTTCAAGACGGATACTGTAAATAAGCTTGGAGTCCTTGTAGCCCTGGATGAACTTTTTTTCTTCACGCTTGTATAGGGCTTCATCAGGCACTATGCCCTCTGCAAAATAGGTGTCCTTGCCTTCGTTGTCCCACCAGGCCTGGAATTCCTTTTTGAGCTGCTTTACGCGTAGTTCCGGATTCGTTTCTGCTTCTGTAGCTAGCGCTTTTTTGAGATGGGCTTCCAGTTCTTCATTGTAGAGCTTTTCTGTTGGTTCAAGTCCAACGGCCTTGAATTTGGCAGCACCTTCTTCTTCCCAGTATTTCTGAAAGATTTTAGTCTGCCTTTCAGTTGCGGATTCTCCCTGAGGTATGTAGACGAGTGCAATTTCTGCTCCCAAAGAAACAAGGCAAAGCGTTAACAGTACGAAAAAAAATGGCGTGCGTTTTTTGAAAAATCGGATGAGTTTTTTCTTCATGATTTATCTAGTGCCTTTTTTGATATTCGTTAAGTTGATTCCACAGAAAATCTGTATTTACGTCGCGATAGCCGCTAGCGTTAATCATTTCGCGAAGCCTGTGGGCAATATTGAAAAGGTTTTCGCTTTTTTGCATACGCTCGTAGCTGTCGAATATTGTAAGGTTGTCGATCCATTGCCTGATTTCTGGGAACCTGGAATTTTCAAAGACATTGCGCTTGCCTGTTTTCAAGTAATCCAAATAGCGTTCTGTAATCTTGTAGCCGTCTTCCATAAAGATCTTCATGGAATCTGGGTACAGCATTTCTCCAGTCAGGTATTCATGCAGAATAATCCCGAAACTAAAGTAGTCTACGGATTCAGAAAGGTTTTCGCCCATGACGGCCTGTTCCGGAGCGCTGTAGCATGGAGTTAGCTGGCCACCGTATTCGGTAACGCTTTCACGAAGCTTTGCCTGGGCGTAGCCAAAATCACAAATCAAGATCTTGTGGTTATTCGGGTGTTCTGGGTTTTGACAAAGCAAAAGGTTTTTGGGCTTTAAATCTTTGTGCACGATTTGGTAGTAGTGCAGTTGGCTGATTGTATTTGCCAAATATGCCATTTGTGCAATGCGGCTCAGTAGTTCTTCTTCGGTCAACTGGGGCTTGAACATTTTGTCTAGGGAGCAGCCTTTGATGAACTCCATCTTGAAGTAGGGATGCCGCCCTGCAAAGCCGCCACCAAAACTTTGGACTACACCTTCGATGTTTGTTGCTCGAATCAGGTTGTTGATACGCATTTCATCTTGAAAGGCGCTTAAAAGCATTTGTAGCCTGTGTTGCCTGTTTGGCCCCGGAGCTGCGTAATATTTGCAAATCTTCAAGACGATTTCTCGCTCATTGAATTTTGCCTCGTTTCGTTCAATCCAGTATTTTGCTCGGTACAGGTCGTTTGTCCCGTCTAGAGAAAGCGGTTCTGTAAGCAAAATCCTTTCTACCGCGCCACTGTGCAAATAATTTGGGTGGTGGCTAAAGTAGTGCTGGTATTCGTGCATGCTGTAATGTTCACGCATTGCCAAATTGCGCGACAGGTTATCGAGTTTTTCTGAAAGCCAAGTTCTAATCACAGTCTAAATATACCTAAATAGAGGGCTGAAGACAGAGAACAGGAGTTAGAAGACGGAAGATGGAAGACTGAGTCAGGTCGCACCTTCGGTGCTTGTGGCGTGAGGTCGGCGCTACCCGCGCCTAGAGGAAATGTTGTAGTCTGTTGGCTGTAGGCTGTTAACTGAAATTGTACTTTTCCTGTCGTTGCGAGCGCAGCGCGGCAACCCAGAACAAGATGCAAGAGCCAGATGCAAGATAGAATGCAGGAGTCAGAAATTAGGTACGCAC
>DCGZ01000188.1:4432-32454 GCA_002314675.1 Fibrobacter sp. UBA1765
TGAGGTCGTTCGCTACGCTCACTTTGGGGTAATAAAGACGCAAGACGGAAGACAGAAGACGGAAGAAATGGTAGCGTCCCATGTCATTGTCAATTCATAATTCTTAATTCTGAATTCTTAATTCTAAATTACCACAGCGTCGCCTCAAAGCGAAGCGACACCGTGTTTTAAGCTAGATGTTTACTTGATGAATTTTTTTCGGATTGCAAAAGCTTCCTTGTCGGTTTTGGCCGAAAGGGTTTGCGTAATGTAATCGTACGCTTCATCTACGGAATCCGTGTAAAGGAACAGCTTTGTATCTTCCTTGTTGATCATCCCGGTTTCTGCCATGTAATCCCAGTTCAAGACCTTGTCCCAGAACTTTTTGCCAAAGACAATGACCGGCAACTTTGTGTTGTACTTGTTGGTTTGAATCAGGGTTAAGGTTTCGAAAAGTTCATCAAGTGTGCCGTAGCCGCCTGGGAATGCGATTAGCGCCTTGACAGTTTTTAGGAACCAGAACTTACGGATAAAGAAATAACGGAACTGCATGTTCAATTCGTCGTCGATATACGGGTTCGGGTGCTGTTCAAATGGCAGCTTAATGTTTAGGCCAATGGAAGGAAGGCCAGCCTCTTTTGCGCCCCTGTTGCCTGCCTCCATAATGCCCGGACCGCCACCGGTGCAAATAGCATAGCCTTCGGCATGTTCCTTTGCCCAAGCGCCAAGTCTTTTGGCAAGTTCGCGGCAGGCATCATAGTATTCGGCGACTTTTTCGAGTGCATTCAACCGTTCAAGTTCTGCGCCCTTGGCTGTTTTCTTGCGCTTTTTGACTTCGTTTACCGGCAAGGTGCGTGCACTGCCGAACATGACGATTGTTTTGTCGACTCCTGCCTTTTTGAGCCTTTCTTCTGGGGCTAGAAATTCAGAAAGGATTCTTACTTGGCGACCTGTATCGCCTTCCAAGAAATGCTTGTCGTAATAGGCGATTTGAGGCTCGACTTTTTGCTTTTTAGAAGCAGCTTTTGATGCTTTTTGCGTTGCCATGATAAAGTCTCCTTGAAAAATATCGTTTTTAAACTCTTTTTTTCCGTAAAATAAACTTATTCTTGTGCTCGGGAACAAAAAAAATCTTTATATTTTAGTTATGCTAGTAAAAATTTGGACAGACAACTTCGTTATCACAGGCGAAATCGACACTTTGCGTGACGAACGCCTTACCGATTACATTCGCGAAAACAAGGAATTCATTGCCGTTACCCAGGTCAAGGTGGCCGATCGCAATGAAAAGGACTTGTTCCACACGCACTTCCTCAATGTGAGCACACAGCACATTGAAATTATTCTTCCAGCAGAATAATCTTTTATCGTTGTGCCTGAAAATGAAAGAAGCCACGCATTGTGGCTTCTTTAGTTGTTTTTGGGGAACTAGCCCAGTGTAGAAAATAGCGTGTCTTTGTAGTGGATTAAAGCAATGTTTCCGCTAGGTCCTTCTGCAAAGTTGATTGAAATAACGTCCTTATCCTTGATAAAGTTGTTGATTTCTTCTTCGAGATCGGAGGGGCAGTTGATGGCGATAATCTTGACTCGTGTATGCGTCATTAGGGACTCCTCTTTGATTGTTGTATTTTGGGGCCTTTGAAGGCCCTGCTGGAAATATATTAAAAAAAATAAAAATGCCATGTTGAATATTCATTTTGCGCCACTCCAAGGGTATACAGAAAATGTCTATAGAAAACTGCATGCCGAAATCTTTTCTGGCATAGATTTTTACTACACCCCGTTCTTGCGTCTAGAAAAAAATGCATTGCGCCGCAGGGACGCCCTTGATCTTGGAACGCCTGGAGATTGCGGAGAATCATTTTGCCTGGTTCCCCAGATAATAGCGGCAAATGCTGAAGAATTCAATCGTCTCGTTGACTTTGTCTGTTCTAAGGGGTTTAAAAGGATTGACCTGAATCTTGGTTGCCCGTTCCCGATGCAGACAAAGGCTTCTCGTGGGGCTGCACTTTTGCAAAAGCCTGAAATTATTCAAGAAATAATGAATGAAGTTGCAAGGCGTAGCGATGTGGAATTTTCTGTAAAGATGCGTGTCGGCATGGAGTCAAGTGAAGAAGGTTTAGCCCTGCTTCCTATCTTGAACGAAGCGAAGCTTTCTCACGTGACTATGCACCCGAGGCTTGGCATTCAGCAGTACAAGGGGCTTGTCGACATGGATGCCTTTGAACGCTTTTATGCAGGCTGTTTCCAGAAGCTTGTGTACAATGGCGATATAAAAACAGTGGAGCAGCTTCAGGAACTTGAAGCGAAGTTCCCGAAGCTTTGCGGAGTCATGATTGGCAGAGGCCTGCTTGCAAATCCGTGCCTTGCCGCCGAGTATAAGAATGGCAAGGCGGTAAGTGATGATGAACGTTTGTCGCTTGTGTTGAAGATGCACTCCGCCTTGCTTGAAAAGGCGAAAGCCACTTTGCAAGGTGATTGCCAGGTGCTTACGCATGTGCGCTCGTTTTGGGAATATCAGGAAGAATATTTGCCCAAAAAGATTTTCAAGCGCATCATGAAATCAGGCAATTTAAAGAATTACGAAGAAGCGGTTGCATCTTTGGGACATTAAAAAAACGGGGCTTTAAAGCCTCGTTTTTTCTTTTAGTTTTCGCCAAGATATTCAACTGCAAAAATCAATGTTGCATCCGCTGGTATTGGACCCGCACCACGGCTGCCGTAGCCAAGTCCTGGCGGAATGATAAGGATTCTCTTTTCGCCAGGGAGCATGCCTTCTACGCCAAGGTCCCAACCGCGAATAACCTTGCCTCCGCCAAGCGGGAATGCGAATGGCTGGTTACGGTCCCTGGAACTGTCGAACTTCGTTCCGTTGGTGAGCCAGCCTGTGTAATGCACTACGGCCTGGTGACCCTTGGTTGCCTTTGTGATTTGTGGCTCAGGTTCTGGTTCCGGCTCGTGCTTTTCTAGCGGTTCAGGAATTTCTTCTACGGCCTTTGTAGAATCGGATACCGCTGTAGAATCAGCTGGCTTTGCCAATGTCGAATCGGTCTTTATCGAGTCGGCTACGACCGTAGCTGTGTCACTTGCAACTTCTGCAGGAACTTCTTCGGTAGCTTCTTCTACAGGAGTTTCTGCGGTTCCTTCCTTGATGATTGCGTAGCGCAAGCCTTCCGGGCCGTTTTCGAACTTGAGTTCCGTTGTATCCGGGAAAAAGTCCATGCGTTGAGCTAGTTCTTCGTCGATTTCTGTTCCAGCCATTTCAACCCTAAATATTAGCGTCGAGTTTGGTGGGATCATGGCGAATGATTTTGCGCCATAGCCCATTGCCGGGCTGATTTTCATCCAACGGACTGCGCCCTGCTTAAGACCGTCAAGACCGGCCTCGAAGCCGGGTATGAACTTGCCTGCTCCAAGGATTGTGGAATAAGGTTTTGAAAAATCCTTTGTGCTAGAGAACTTGCGTCCGCTCTGGGTCCAGCCTGTGTAGTGGATTGTAATTTTGGTACCTGGCTTTGCTGGAATGCCTGAACCGGACTTTTCGTCAAATACTTGAACGCCCGGGATAAGTTCCTTCCAGGCTGTAGTCTTTGGGTCCTTGAAAACGTCAGGTGGCATAGGAGGTTCTGCGTATACAAGTTCAACTTCAAAGAACAGGTCTGACTTTGGCGGAATCGGGCCGACAGCGCGGTCTCCGTAACCAAGTTCGTAAGGAATGTTCAGTTGGCGTATTTCGCCAACCTTCATGCCGACAAGGCCTCGTTCCCAGCCGGGAATTACCTGGCCTGTGCCGAGCACAAATTCAAGAGGTTCGCCGCGGTCGTATGAATTGTCAAAGTATGTGCTGTCGGAGAGGGAGCCCTTGTAGTGAACCTTTATCAATTGACCTGCTCGGATTGTATCTCCTTGACCTGGAGTCAAAATTTTGTACGTGAACGGTATGGCGTAAATATTGGCCGCAAAAACGGCTGTAAAAAGAAAAGAAACAAAAAAGCTTGACTTGAACATAAATTCTCCGAGCAGAGAAAATAGAAAATGCTAGTTTTAAAGAGAAGAAAATTGGTGTTTATTATGGATTTATCAGTAATTTTAATTGTAATTACGATCGTTTTGCTGTCAATTATCCTTGCAGCCATAGGCGCTTATGTTGTTATCCATGGTTCTGAAGAAAAAGAGAGTAAGGCTCCGCAAATAGATGTTTCTGGCCAGTATGCCGTTGTGGTAAAGCCTGCTAGGACATCTATGGAAGGTGTAAAGCCTACGGATGACGAGGTCAAGGCGTGGATTGCTACGCAAGGCTTGCCTGTTGAAGATGCCGAACTGCGTTTTGCGGAGTGGAAGCGCGTATACGAAGAAACTATCCAGACCATTGATGACGGTGACAGGAATGGTACCGTAACTTATAGAATTGAAATTGGTCCGAAGGCCCGCAGATATTGTACATTCTTGAGTGAAGATAATTTTATTACCCGTGAACAGATTAGGAATCACGCAGAACTGTTGCCGCCTTACGTAGTTGGTTGCGACTGCCGCCTGCTTCCGAAGCTTCCGTGGGAAAATCCGGGAAAGGCCGGCTGGAAGGCTATTGTTCCTGAAAATGGTAAGTATAACGTGCCTAATTGGAGGCAATTTGCGTAAGTTAACGTTTTTAGCATCTCTTATTTTGTTGCCTGTTGCCGCCATGGCAGCCGGGTCTGCCATTATTACACTTCAAATGCCGGTTGGCACTCGTCAGCTCGGTATGGGTGAAGTCGGTGCGGCGATCGCAGATGATGCGACTGCCATGTACTATAACCCGGCGGGCCTTGCTTTTGGCCCTCTGGCCGATGAATGGAAGGTTTCTTACCCGGCAAAGGGTGAAAATGGGGCTCCGGCATTTACAAAGCTTGCTTCCCGTTCCCGTAATGGGTTCTTTTCAAAGAGTGAACTGTGGGCAGGTACTGGCAACGGCATTTTAAAGTTTGACGGTGATCGCTGGAACGACTACCATGTCGTGACGCTCGAAGGCAATGCAAAGATTCGCGATGCGGTACGCACTTATGTTGGCTCCGAACGTGGCCTTGACGAATATACACGCCAGGTTAAAAAGTTCAACGGTGTTGAAAGCGCTGCAGATGAATCCTATGTCGTCGATGTCAAGATTCCTTTGAACCTTGTGGTCAAGGATACCATTACTGCAATTCTTTACGAAGACCGTACTGAAAAATTGTGGGTCGGTACACCAAAGGGGCTTTGGCGCTTCGACGGCCGTACCTGGAAGTCCTTTGAAAAGGAAATTGGCGAACACCGCATCAATGCTCTTGCAAACCAGGGTGCAACCCTTTGGATCGGTACTGACGACGGCCTTTATTCCTATCGTAATGGTACGGTCGAACGCAAGGGTGTAGTGCTTCCTAAGCAGGATATCCGTGGGCTTGCCTGGTCTGAAAGTCGCAAGGAACTTTATGTGTCTGTCTATGGTGCTGGCATTGCTCGCCTTGTTCCAAAGAAGAGCAATAACGACAAGGACCGCTGGAGCTTGTTTACTGACGAAGACGGCGTCTTTAACCTTGAACCGACATCCATAGTCGTAGATAGTTCTGGCCATGTATGGGCTGCCCATGAAGGTGGCGTTTCGCATTTTAACTTGCGCAAGTGGGAACAGGTCCGCTTTGAGGATAACGTCGTGAACGATCTTTCTGTAGACCGTAAGGGTGCAATCTGGATTGCAACCAACAAGGGCGTGTGGCGTCACTTGCCTGACTATGCCACTGCAAGTGGTGCGAAGGCTGAACTTGAAAAGCGTCCTGGAGAAGAAGAACAGCCGGCTGACGATGAATGGACCCATTACCATGCAGGCAACGGACTTTCTGACAACCGTGTGTATGCGGTGCTCCCGCAAGGAAACGATGTGTGGTTCAGCACCACGAACGGTATGGAAATGTACAAGGATGCAGACTACCAGCTTGTGTTCTTCTACGAACAGCTGTTGCCTGTCTTGAACATTCCTGACCTTTACCACCTGTATGCGGCCATGACTGTGCCTGTTGCTGAATGGGGTACGCTTGGTTTCTTCTTGAACTTTGTCTCGTTCGGTTCAACCGTGGTTTCTGATGAATATACCTCCGACGACCTGGTTGCCTATAACAGTTACGAAATCGTTGGCGGCTTTAGCTATGGTACCCAGCTTGGCGATGGCTGGGGTATCGGCCTTACTGCAAAGCTCTTCTATTCTGACTTGAGCTCCGGTAACGCGACTAGCCAAAAGGCAACAACCTTTAGTTATGCTTTTGATGTAGGCCTTTTGAAAAAGCACTTGTTTGTGGAGGACTTGAGCTTTGCGCTTGTACTCAACAATATTGGCCCGAGCGTTTACTATGTAGACAAGTCCGACGAAGATCCGATTCCTTTGACATGGCGCCTTGGACTTGCATACGACCTCCTTACGATGGCTGACCACAAGCTTGTTCTTGGTGCCGACTATAACCGCGAAGTTGTAATGGATGACAGCAAGGGCAAGCCGGAACCGTTCTATGTTTCTGCATGGAAGGCTTTTGGCGATGACGACATTGACGGATCCGGTGCTACCAAGGTCAAGAATTCCATTATGCAGGGCGTGTTCAACGTAGGCGCTGAATACATCTATGCAAATACGGTCGCGCTCCGCCTTGGTTACCTGTATGACCGCACCGGCCAGCGCCAGGAAGTGGACTTCGGCTTTGGCTTTATGCTTTCCGATGTTTTCCAGTTTGACTTTGCAACAATCAAGGAAGTTGGCGATAGCGACGGCGTCCGCGATGGCCAGATGCGCTTTGGCCTGCTGTTCCGCTACTAGTCCTGGTTGATTTGTTTACTTGTTGAGCCTTCCTTCTTTGGGAAGGCTTTTTTTATACTAGCCTCGTGTGAAGAAAATTTGTATATATAAAAATATGGGAACTTTTGAAATATTTAGGGCTGTTGGGTGTTTTGATGTGTATTTTGCACCATTGAACGGCATTGGCGTGCTGGATGTTTTGGTGTTTTCAAAATATGTAGAAGAATCCTTGAAAAATGGTCGCAAGAATATCGGCCTTGATTTGTCGGGGCTTGCAACAATCAACAGTGGCGCCTACAATTGCCTGTTACAGTCGGAATCCATGGTGACTGCCGCTGGTGGGGAATTCATTTTAATTGTTGACAATGAAGAAATGGAAAATTCCCTTCGAAAGTATGGAATTTGGCAGCGCCTGACTGTATTTAAGTCAGAAGTAGAGCTGTTAAACTATTCTATCAAGCAGTCGTTTAAAAAGCCTGCAGAGCCCTTGCCGAAAATTTCTGAACCAAAAAAGAAAACAGGGGCCATTATAGCGCCTTCTGCGTTTGAAGATGATGAAGAAGCGTCGGGAGCAAACCTTTGGGTGCTTGCAATTGTTGCTATAATTGGTGTTGGCATAATACTGCTTTACCTGTTTTTATAGCGACCCATGAAGAAGTTCTTATCGATACTAGCTGTTTTCGCATGTTTCCTGCTTTCGTGTTCTCAACCTGATGACGGGCCGATTTCAGTGTATCCAGATGGAATGCACGACCGTGGCGAGGGCTATGTATTGAAGGCGCGTATCGATTCTGGCCGTGTGGTGCACCTGCGTAAGGACACGCTTAAGGTGGAACTTGACAGCCTGTGGACTCTTGCAAATTGCTTTTTAAGGGAACTTCGCTTTGATGAAAGTGTCGATGACACGACCTTGAGTTTGTTCCCTGTTGTAAGGCTGAAGATGACGGATGAGGATTGTGCGACTCCGCCGTTCCATCCAGAAACTACATTGTTCCTTTTGCCTAACGATTCGTGGAAAAATTATCGTGAAGTACGCGTGTATAATACGGATGGCCGGCTAGAAGATTCCATCGCCATGCGTTCTGGCAAGTTCCTTTACGATACCTTGAAAATTTACCTGGATTCAACTTTTAAGGATTATTATTCCTTGCCTCGTCGTACAGAAGGATTGCCTTCTGTAATGCGTTCCGTAGATTCCCTGAAGGAAAGAACCTTTTACTGGCGATCCCTGCCGTCTAGGTGTGAATATATTATAGACACTTGCGAGACCGTTGCTGACACGGCTTATCCGAAGAACTGGTCCTTGCGCGATACGAACCTTGTGCCTATTCGAAAAGAATGCAAGGATTCTACCGAAAGGTATTGCCTTGCGCGTGACTGGGTTTATGATTCTACGGCGCTTGGAGATGTGCAGACTCGTTTAGATACGCTGTGGTACACGAGCTGGTATTTGGTCCTTGAAATTCCAAAATGCGGTGTGATAAATAAGGCTAATTACGGGGGCATGACTCCAAAGACATTCTTCAAGGCTACACAGGAAATTTTTGATCCTGAATCCGACAAGGAGTGCTTTTCTGGAATTGCTTCCGACAGGTCGGTAATGCGCCTGGATTCGGCTGTGGTTATGCCGGACCCGGATTCGATTCTTGCAATCTTTGATACGGCGAGCGTTGGCAGGGATTCCGTAGGCGACCGCGTTGACGATGCAAAACAAAAGTAGGCTTTATGATTACTTATACCTTTTCTCCAGAAATTGACGAAGCGGATCACGAGCAGATTGTCTGCAGCAGGCTTTTCCAGGATTGGCTTGCGAAAGTATCTGCAAACTTCAATGTGACTGCAATTCATTTTTCGTCGGTGGATTTTAGATTCCATTCCAAGAACCCGCTTTTTATAAAGTTGACTGCAACGGCGACCCTGCCAGATGGCAAGCCTGTGCATGGCATTGTGCTTGTACGTGGCGATGCCGCCGCAGTGCTTCCCGTACTTTGGTGCGAGGGCAAGCCGTACTTGCTGCTTGTACGTCAGCCGAGATTCCCTATTGCGCAAACGGCTTCGTTAGAGATTCCTGCCGGTATTTTGGACAAGAGCCAGAACTACCGAAAAATTGCTCTTTCGGAACTAGAGGAAGAGGCTCAAATCAAGGCGGAGGATTCTGAACTTATTGACTTGACCGGGTTCTGGCACGAGCAGGGCGTAAATGGCTTTGCTGCAAGCTGTGGCCTGCTTGATGAGAGGATTCGCCTGTTTGCCATTGAACGGACTGTAACTCGTGAAGAACTTGCCGCAATGGACAACAAGGAACAGACTTACACAGAAGAAGAGGAATGGATCCGCACGGAGGTCTTGCCATACGAAGAGGCTGCACATAAGTTTGTAGACGGCAAGAATCTTATCGCCATGTTCATTTATGAACGCTGGTTAAAAGCTCAGGGTAGAAGCCTTTAAACTGTCGTTTTAGAATTTAAGGACAGCGTTCCCTGCAAGGAGCGCTGTCTTTTTTTGTGGTTACTTTTTAAAAATCGATATCTTCTCCGCTATTGTCTTCTTCGACATAGCAGGGGCTTGCGAAGTTTGGCGTTGCCTCGCCGTTGCACCATGCTTTACCGCTATTGTGGATTTCCCAATAGCTTAAGTCAAGGTGGGTTGACGTGCTTGATTCGATTTTGACGGAATCGCTTTCCTGTTCTGCAGAGATACTGTAGGCGATGCTGTCGACTACAATGCCGTCGCAGACCAGTGAAAGAGATGCCCTAGTATTCGTGATGCCGCTAGAAAACCAGCTTTCCGGGTGGATTGCGTCGGTACTGTCTGCGCCGATCGTAATGTAGCTTGCTGGCAACAGTACGGTGCCTTCCGGGATTGTCGTTGCACCAGAACTTGAGGCCTTGAGCTTGATTTCGCAGTTGTCCAGCAGGAGCGTGTCAAGGGTCGCATTGTAGAATTCAATGAATTCGTAAGGGGTTCCTGACTTTGGAATTGCAAGAAATTCCGAGAAAATCGCGTCGCCCTGCCTGGGCGTTCTACGGTCCCTTGACGCAAAACCTACATCCACCTGTACTTTGCTGATTTCATCGGCTACAATGGAAACGCTGAGAGTTCCCTTGAGCGAAGTAAGGGACCAGTTTACCGAAGCGTTTTCCGGGTCAAGGTACAAGGAATCTGTGGAATTGTACACGATCCCTCCCTTGGCATCGAACAGGTCGAGGCTGACTTCGTACCACCTGTCAAGTGGCAGGGCGTCGCTTTCAAAGTATGCAAATGGCTCCCTGATCTTGATATTGTACGTGTACGTGGAATCGTCACTCTTGAGCGTGAGCGTGCCGCCTGCGATTCCCGAGGGGTTCCCAAGGCCCAAGGGGATTTCTACGTCGATGAAGCCGTACAGCGCCTTGAGTGCAATTTGCAGGTAGGAATGCTCACCGCTCTTGATTTCAGTTTCGCCTTCGCCGTGCTGCATAAGGATTCCGCCTGCATAGAGCTTGGCGTCAAAAGTCCATACAGAAGGGTAGAGCTCAAGTTCAAGGGCCTTGTCGCTTGCGCCGAGCCTGTAATGGATCGTGTCGGTTCCGATTCCGGTCAACACGAGACTGTCAAGATGATTTGTTGAAGTGTAGTTCAGCGATACCTGCAGGTTCCCGGAATCCGGGGCTTTTGCGTCGCTTGAGCTTTCGTGACTACAGCCGATAAGGGCGATTGCAGATACAAGACCTGCTGCGAGTGTTTTCTTGATCATCTTTTTTCTCCTTTTTTTAGATGATGGTATTAGAAAACGCTTTTTTTGGCTTTTTGTGCCCTAAATTTTTGTAAAATATTATTTTCGTAAAATGGTATGCTAACAAACTTTTGTTTTGTTAAAACAATATTGCTTTGTAAAACTTTTCTCGCCCCTTAAAAAGCGTGCTATAATTTTTATTTTTGGTACGGGATTTGGTGTCGAGGAGTTTTATGCGCAAAATTTATTCACTCGCCCTTTTTGGAAGCCTAGCCGCTTTTTGGGCTTGTAGCAGTGAGTCTTCGAACTCGGCTACTGTAGAAGAAGGCTCGTCTTCATCTGTTGCTGTTGGCGATTCTACAATTGTTATTGTCGGAGATGACAAGGAACAGACTGTTCATGATTCTACAAACAAGACTGTTTATGTAGAAGATACAACCGGCAAGGCACTTCATTATGTCGGCAATTCCGCGCTTCGCATTACCGAAGTTACGCCAAGCAGTATCGACTTTTTGGATCACAACGGCGATGACCCGGGCTGGGTTGAAATTTATAACGGCGGAAAGGAAAGCGCTGACCTTCGTGGCTATTCCATTGTTGAAAACCTTGCAAAGCCGCGCAAGTGGATTATTGATTCCTTGTTGATCCCGCCAGGAGAGCTTCGTGTAGTATTCTGCTCCAACAAGAATATTACTTCCGTAACTCCAAAGGATTCTGCGGATCGCCATTGGCGCTTGCACACGAACTGGAGGCTTGAAAAGGATGGCGGTAGCGTTTACCTGGTTGACTATAACTGGGGCATTCGCGACAGCGTAAGCTTCCCGGCCATCACTCCGGGCGTTTCCTGGGGTATCATGAATGGTGGGGAATGGAAGTACTTTGATACGCCGACACCAGAAAAGAAGAATACCGAGGGCAAGGCTTACGAAGGCTTTACTGAACCGGTCCAGCTCCCTGCAGGTGGCTTCTATGAATCCCCGATTACCTTGAATGCGCCTACGCCAAGGAGCGGTGGAAGCATCCGCTGTACATTTGACGGTTCGGCTCCGACTCAAAATTCTAGTGAATTTACAGGTTCCAAGGAAATCGAAAGGAACATGGTTGTCCGTTGTGCGGAATTTGCAGAAAACAAGATTACGAACAAGGTTTCTAGCGCTACATTCTTTATTGGTGAAACGGTGGATATGCCTGTGGTTTCTATAAGTGTTGACCCGGAATTCCTGAGAAAGCACTATGTAAAGACTTCTGCAAGTTCGCCAAGTTCTGCAGACCCGAATAAGACGGGCCTTTATGCCGAAGTTGAATTTCCGGTCCATGTGGATTACTTTGCTCAGGGCAGTCGCACCCAGGCCAAGACTTGGGAAATTGAAGCTGGCATTTCACTGATGGGTAACTACAGCCGCCTTGAAGACAAGAAGTCCGTTGCGGTCGTTATGCGCGAAGACTACCAGGATGGCCGCCTTGACTACCCGCTGTTTGAAACCCGTAAGGACCAGAGCCATAAGTTCAAGGGCTTCAACTTGCGTAACAACGGTAACCGCTTTGTTAGCGATTACTTTGAAGACGCTATGGCTGGCGCCATTATGGAAGGTACCGGTGTTGATTACCAGCGCAGCCGCCAAGTTGTCGTATTCTACAATGGCGAATATTACGGCATCCATGACATGCGTGAACATTACAACAGGGCCTATGTAGAAACAAATTACAAGATTGATGCAAGCCAGGTCGAAATGGTCAAGCATCTTGGCCGTACCGTTACTGCAAGTGGCGACGGCGACCCGAGTGGCTATATGAGTATGATGGCCTTTGTTGCCCAGAATGATTTCAGTGGCGCAAACAATGCAAACTATGTGACTGTCCAGGGAATGGTCGATATCGGTAATTTCGCCGATTACATGATTGCCGAAATGTACGCCCATAATGGTGACTGGCCAAACAACAACGTTCGTGCCTGGCGTTCTGCAAAGCAGCCTTGGAAGTTCATGATGTATGACCTTGACCACGGCTTTGACTGGATGTGGAACACCTCTGATTTTGGACAGAGCACCAATATATTCAAGTGGGTCAAGCAGGGTGGTACAGCAACCGGTAAGTGTCACGGCTCTACCGATGGTTCCTGCTTCCATACCTTGTATGTCCAGCTTAGCAAGAACCCGGACTTTAAGCGCCTGTTCGTGAACCATGCGGCCGTTCTTTTGCAGACCAACCTGAATGCAGAAAATATTGCCAAGGTTACCGACTATATGGCTTCTACCTTGATCAGTTCTGAAACTGAAAGGGATATGGCAAAATATAACCGCGAATACCGCTATTACCAGAATTCCTGTGGCAACGGCTTTAGCATTAGCGGTAGCTGCATGAAGGAGTGGGCTAGCGAACGTGACGCAATTTTCTGGAATGAGGTCGCTTCCGAATTCGGCCTAAGCACTGGCTCTATCAAGGCCACGATCGCCGCAAATGGCGAAGGCATTGTTACGATTGACGGAAAGGTTCTTCCGGGCAAGACTTACGAAGGCAAGTTCTTTAACGGTAACCAAATGCTCCTGACTGCAATCCCAAGCGGTAATGCCGTGTTTAGCCAGTGGGAAGACGGTTCCAAGGATAACCCGCGCCTTGTAACCCCGACCGACGGTGTTAGCTATACGGCAACATTCAAATAATTGATAGGCCGCAAAGGCTTGTTGCAAAGGGCTGGAACTTTATGAAAGTTCTGGCCTTTTTTTGTGTGTGATGAATGTCTTTGATATGGACTTGCCGATATGGCAAGGGTTGCATACGATGTGGGCTTTTGGGCTGCGATGTGTTGGGCTTTCTAGAAAGAAAAAGACCCCTCTTGCCTTGCAATTTGTAGGCAAATAAAAAATCCAGGGGAATGCCCTGGATTCTTTTACAAGCTTTTAAAGACGTTTGCCTAGAAGCTTACGTTACCGCTCATGCCGAAGGAAAAACCGTTTGCTCCAGTTTCACGAGCGTTGTAGCCACCCCAGAAAATGATTTCTGCGTTTGCGGTAGGGTAGAAGTAGAAGTTCGGGCCGAAGTACTGGAATTCGTCATCGTCGATTTCGTTGCTTACATCGTGATATTCGTAAGCAAAGCCCATGGCGAACTTCTTGTGGAGGGTAAAGGAAGGTTCTACAGCAAGAAGTGTCTGTTCATCGGTAAAGATCTGCTTTTCTACAGGTTCGCTGTCATCTGCGAGAAGAGCCTGGTAGAATGTGAGGCCGATGTTGAAGAAGTCATAGCTGAACGACGGTTCCAAAAGGAAGGTGTGTACGCCAACGCCCTGGTAAGGATGCGTACCCCAGGAAGCGATGATGCCGTAGTTCATGAGGTCGTAGCTCTTGGTATAGCTGATTTCTGTACCGAAGAAGTATGTGTAGGAACGGCCTGTGTGTGTACCGAAAGCCCAGTCGGCGCTCGGGGTAATGGTCAAGTTTTCGTTTGTACGGTTGATAATTGCAAATGGGTATGTGCCGTACATGATTAAGGAAGAGGCGTTGTTTTCGGAACCGCCAAAGTAGATGCGGCCATCGCCGATTTCCATGCCGACACCGCGGATTGTTTCTGTGCGCTTGATGTTTGCGTAGAGATCCGTGTCGCGCCAGTAGTAGTAATTGATGCTGCCGGCATTGTAGCTTAGGTCACCAAAGAGGAACGCAACGTTCGGGCTGAATTCCCAGCGGAATTCGATACCGTCAAAATTGAAGGCCGTGTAGCGACCGTCCGTGGAATCGATATGTGTACCGCGGGCAAGGCCATGGCGAGTTTCGGAAGCTTCGCCGTTTACGAGGTAAGACTGGCTCTTTGCCTTGACGGTAACGGAAAAGTTCTCGTCCATGTAGGCGGTAGCTTCAAGATTTACCTTTTGGTTTGCGACGCTTGTAGGGTCAAAGTCCTTGTCGAAATAAGCTGCATAGTCAGCTGCAGCCTGGCCATGAATTTCAACATCTACTGCGAATGCAGATGTCGCTGCAATGAGCGCGGCGGCTGGCAAAATGAATTTTGACATAAAAGTCCTTGCTTATAAATAATTTCGTGCCATAAAATAGAAAATTAGGGAATGGGAAAAATAGCGAAGGCGCATATATGGCCATAAAATGGCGTTAAATGCTAGAGAAGGTGTTTTTAAGCAAGATAAGTTTTATTTAAGGATTGTTTCGGAGCACGGCTTGTTGAAAATAAACTATCTTTAAGGCAAATTTTTATGAGGTTTTAAATGAAAAAACAACTTCTTGCTCTTGCTGCTGCAGTGCTTACCAGTGCTTCTGCCCTTTATGCAGAAAATGGCATGTTTGCTGGCTACCTTCCTGAAAACTGGACTGCCGACGTAGTTGCAGCCGTTAAGTACAACCGTCATTACTATAGCTCCAACTGGCATGACGGCGGCACAAATACAAACTCCGCAGTTATCAAGTATGATGCGGATGTTCAGGGTAACTGGCATTATGCAAACTGGCGTAACCTTGTAAACCTTGCCTGGGGCCAGGAATACACCAAGGGTACCGGTACACGTAAGTCCGAAGACAAGATCTTCTGGGAATCTACCGTAGACTTCAATACTTCCGAACATATCAAGCCTTACATGGGCGCCCGTTTCGAAAGCCAGTTTACAAAGTCCTACATCTACGATGAAGATGAAAACGGTAAGGAACTCAAGCATTCCATCTCCTGCTTCATGGATCCGGGTTACTTGACTGAATTTGCTGGTCTCGCATTCATCTTGAACGACAACTTCTCCCAGCGCCTTGCTTTTGCAAACCGTATGACATTCTCTGATGGCTATGGCTATGCAGACGATCCTGATACAGAAAAGGAAGAATCCTTCAAGGATGAACCGGGTCTTGAATCCATTACCGAATTCAAGTACAATTTCTCTGACATGATTTCCTTCAAGTCTCGCCTTTGGGCATTCGTGAACTTTGAAGGTGTCGACGAAATCGATGGCAAGTGGGAAAACACCCTTAGCATCTTGATTACCCCGTATATCGAATTCTCCTTCGGTAACGAAATCTTCTACGACAAGGACTTGAACAAGAACACCCAGTACAAGGATGCCTTGTACTTTGGCTTGACTTGGCGCTGGTTCTAAGCTAGAACTTGTCTAGAAACTTTTAAAGCTCCGCTTCGATGCGGGGCTTTTTTTACACTTGAAACACTTTGTGTAAAATTTTTTGCCTGCTAGGTACTTTTAAGGCGATATTAATTTAAGTTTAAAAAAACAAGGAGTTGCACATGAACTTTAAATTCGGCTTAAAGCAGTATAGCCCCATAAAGATTGCATTGGTTTCGGGCCTTGCCCTTGCTTCTATCGTAAATGCGGCGACGGCATACATTAACCAGGTCGGTTATCGAGCTAGTGATGCCAAGGAATTTACTATTGCGGATGGCTCTGGCAATGTGGACATTGTGGATGCCAGTGGGCAGACTGTTTTGACGGTAACTCCAAAGCCTGCAAATATGTGGGCTCCAAGTGGCCAGAGTGTTCAGCTTGTAGATTTCTCGGAATTGAAGGCCGTTGGTACATATTCCATCAAGTTGAATGGCCAGGAACTTCGCAACGACTTGAAGATTTCTGACAATACTTTTGAAGATGTGACAAAAGCCGCTTTGAAGTGGTTCTATTATCAGCGCGCTTCCATGGCGCTTGATAAAACCTATGCCGAGCAATGGGCACGCCCGGCTGGCCACACGAACGCAAGCGTAGCCCTTCACAATTCCACAGGCGGCTCCGGCAATATCAATTCTTCGAAGGGCTGGTACGATGCCGGCGACTATGGCCGCTACATCGTGAATTCTGGCATTACGACCTATACGCTCCTTTCGTTGTATGAACATTTCCCGGAATATTTCAAGACCTTGAAGTGGAATATTCCTGCAGAAGGAACATTGCCTGATTTGCTTGCAGAAATCAAGTACAACCTTGATTGGATGCTTACCATGCAGGCTAGTGACGGTGGCGTGTACCATAAGTTGACGTCCCTTGGATTCCCTGGAGACGTGATGCCTGCAAACGATCGCGATCCTCTTTATGTAATAGGCAAGGGTACGGCGGCAACGCTTGATTTTGCTGGCGTTATGGCCGTGGCCGCTCGCGTATACAAGCCGTTTGATGCGACATTTGCAAACAAGTGCCTTGAAGCCGCCAAGGCTGCCTTTGCATGGGGCAAGTCTAACCCGAGCAAGGCCTTCAAGAATCCGGGCGATGTTTCTACCGGTGAATATGGCGACGGCAACCTAGGCGACGAAATGAAGTTTGCCGGAACGGAACTCTTTATTACGACTGGCGACGCAAGCTACAAGCAGAATGTTAGCGAAGCAGGCGTTCCTAACTGGGGCGATGTTTCTGGCCTTGCGCTTTATGGTATAGCAACGCACGAAAATGAATTTGAGGCATCGGCACCGGCAGCCCAAGCCCTGCTCTCTGAAATGTCTGACAAGTTCGTAAACCGTGCAATGACCGGCTTTGGTGTAGTCATGGATAGCGATGACTTTGTATGGGGCTCAAACGCCGTGGCCGCTAACCAGGGCATTTGGCTTTTGCATGCATATTACATGACTGGCGAAAAGTCCTACTATGATGCTGCAAGAAAGGTCCTTGACTATTTGCTCGGTAAAAATCCGTTGAATATGTCGTTTATGACCGGCTTTGGTACAAAGTCTCCAAAAATGCCGCATCACCGCCCAAGTACCGCTGACGGAGTTTCTGCTCCGGTGCCAGGAATGCTTGTTGGCGGTCCGCAGCCTGGTGGCGAAGACATTGGTTCCGAATCCTGGGAATGCAGGGATTACAGGACTGGCAAGCCGGCAACGTCCTATACGGATAACCGTTGCAGCTACGCTTCGAACGAAGTGGCCATTAACTGGAACGCTCCTCTTGCCTACCTGGCTGGCGCTATCGAGGCTCTCAACGCCGGCCATGTGCCGAGCTTTAGCAAGCTTGCTCCCGCACCGACTCCAACGGCGATTGGCCTTGCTCGCCCGTCTCTTACCAAGGTTGATAATGGACTTAAGCTAAAGTTCAATGGTCGCGAAGTGTTTGTAGAAAAGAACGGCAAGCGCTTCAACCTGAATGGTAACAAGATCAAGTAATATCTAAACGTGATAGCAGAAAGCCCTGGTCAACCAGGGCTTTTCTGTACTTGTAAATTTGGGCTTATCTGATATCGTCCCTGTTAATCCCGTAGATCTTGATATCGTCTAGCCAAATATCTGCATTCTCGTACGCTGCAATGGCAATGTTTGTTGCATTGTGTTGAACGTTATCCCAGCCGATGTTGCCCCATAGATTGTCTCCTTCTATAAAATCACCGGGCTTGATAACCTTTCTGGTCCATTCATCACTTCTTTGCAGGGAGTCTTCGTAAAGAGCTTTGCCTTTTTTGGCGCTTTCTCCCATAAATTCCAGGGAGAATGAATACTTGCCTTTTCCCCTGATATAGAATTCAACGGAATCGATCCCCGAGAAGTTGCAAGGGGTTTCTTCGTGGCAAAGCCAAATGCCAAAGAAAGACCAATGGCCTTTTATTGCTTCGGAAGTCCAATGGAATGCATGGCCTGTACGGCCTGCGCCTGCAGCGACGATACTATCTGTAAAGTTATCTACAGTCGGCAGCGACGTTACGGAATCCCCGGAATGGGAAAAGTACCAGTCCGTGGGTATTGCCGGGAGTTCAAGGTTTGATTTTTTACCAGATTCGAAATCCACGATATCCAATGCATACAGTTCCTTGAATACGGATCCTTCAATGCCCTTCCAGATGTTTTCTGAATTTTTGTGCAGGGAATCGGCGTTGCCCCAAAGCATGTAAACGGTTGCGTTCGTGTCGGGAAGCTTTACCCGGAGTGTCGCCTCTTGCATGAGAGTATCCCAGTATGCAATCTCGGATTCCAGTACGCTTCCCTTGTTATCGGTAAACCAGATGTCCTTGCCGCCCGCGCTTGTGTTAAAGTCGAAGTTTGAAGCATTTAGCCTGACAAACCCGACTGTTGGGGTCGCAATAGGCATCCAGCTAGAAATCAGGTCGCTAGCCTTGAATTGCCTGCTATACGGCCAGGTTCGTAAATCTGCAACGGTCTTGACGTCAGATTTTTTTCCTGGTTCGATTTCGATGTCAAATTCAATGGCGGTGTCGCCAGCAACCGCCTTGAACTTGTAATTTGCCGGAGCAAGAGAATCTATGCTAAAGTTGCCAAGGCTGTCTGTCTTTATGACACGGTCCGTTCCGTAAACCATGATCCATGCAAAATTCTCGCGGATTGGCAATGCGACATTTCCGTGAACGGAACCGGTGGGGGCCATCGTAAGTTCGCGATTCCGGGAGGAATCCTTTATGCTTAATTTTTCAAAGACGCCTTCGCCATTGGCAAGAATTTCTACAGCAACGTTTGTGTCGGAACTATCAAGATGGAAATAGCCTAGGGAATCGGTTTCGCACTCGCGGAGCGTCTTTGTAAGGGTGTCGGGGTACGAAAGTGGCGAAAGCTTGACTCTTGCGTGAGTGACCGGGGTCTTGTCTTGATAGACAACCTGGATGAGTGACGCGTTTTCTGTTTCAACGGTGCTTATGCCTGCGACCTTGTCGTCTGAACAGGCTACTAACATGGCTAGGATTGTGAATAAGAAAAAAGTCTTTTTCATTTGCGACCCCTAGTTTTAGTGGGCATTTCTTTAGGCACCTCGGCAACAGGGTAGAGGGCGAATACAAATTGCATAGCTTTGTTTGGCCTTTCGACTTCTTCTACGCGCTTTTGCACTTGTCGCCTAAATTCAAGGTTCATTTCCTTTAGGTCGTTAAAGCAATCGTCATCGACACCAACTAATAGCGATGTTATGTTTCGTTTGTCTGGTTCCACGTTTGCTAGCGCATCCTGTGCAAGAGAAAGCAGCTGGTTTTGGTAACTGCGAATCGCCGCAGTCTTTTCTGCCCCTGCAGAGGTAAAGTTTGCCGTTGTCGCCGCGTAGCGTTCAGAAGCTAGTGGCGTAATCAGGTGCAGTTCTTTCAAAACGCTTATGGCTTCTTCGACTTGCTCTTTTGAAACTGCCGGCGAAATTTGCTTTACCAGTTGTGGTACAACTGCTTTGCCGCCGTTCATTTCTATAAGGGCGCGTACTACGGGGATCCACCATTTGCTCAGGAACAATAGTTCGTTGGAATTGAACTTGCGGAGGTTTACGTCTTGCAAAGATAAAGCCTTGTTGAAAAGCTTTTCTTTTTCAGCCTTGGATTTTGTTTTTGATGCTGCTACAAGAATTTCAAATAGTTCGCCGTTACGGCCCTTAAGCCCGAGTAAATCCTTTGCTAGCGGAATACTTCGGTTTGGCAGGTGCAAAACCTTGTTTAGGACCCTGAACATCTGGCTTGTTTCAAGGCCTAGCTTTTGGCCCATCATTTTGTACGAATATAAGGGCATGTCCAGTTTTTTTTGGACAAAGTAGTCTTTGAGCAAGTCCCTATAGTCGCTGATTTCTTCGATGTTCAACATGGCGTACCTTTGTTGTATTGATTATAATTAATTTTTGGCTGCTCTTTAAAACAAGCCCCTGTTTTTTTGCCCGAAAATACGGAATGTTAAAAACATTTAAAAAAGCCTTTCGTTTTTTTCCACAAAAAAAGGTTGCTTTAAAAAGCAACCTTTGGTATGGCCTAGTCTCTTTGGTTTAAACTCAAGAGGGTATTAACCCTTGGCTAAAAGTTCCATGAGTTCCTTGTCGAGACGTTCCTGGTTGTCGTACTGTTCCAGGCTCTGGTGCAAGCTTTCGCCCTTGGAAACAAGACCGAAATCGAGGTTCTTGTAGTTCCAGTAGCTGTAGCCAACGTCTGCTTCGCGGAGAATATCCATGAAGTCACGCATCCAGTTCATTTGAGATTTGCGATTGACCTGTACGTAGACGCCGAATTCGTTGCAGGAAACTGGAACCTTGTATTTTGCTCTAAAGTCCAAGGCCTGCTGGATGCTTGCCTGCAGGCGTGCCTTGTCCCAGTAGCCGTAGTCCATGTTCAAGCGAGTCTGGCCTTCACCTTCTGGAGCAGCGTATGTGCCCGGCCAGTCACGGCGAATGCGGAAGAACGGGTCGTCGATCCATGCAGCGAACTGGTGGGTAAAGCAGACTGGCGTGTAGGTATGGAAGCTGTAAATTACATTGTCGTCGTCAACTGGTGTAAGGTACTTGAATTCTTCTGCGCTGTTCCACTTGTTGCTGCCGACGACGATAGTTGTCTTTGGGGCATGCTTGCGAAGGTTGTAGAACAATTCATCCTTGATCTTGTCCCATACCAGGGAATCGCGACCGGCAGGTTCATTCAAGAGTTCCATCATGATCTTTGGGTTTTCGCAATAGCGTTCTGCCATGTAGGCCCAAACCTTGTTTGCTCCCTTGCGGCAGTTCGGGTCGCTAAAGAATGGCTGTTCCTGGGTGCAGCCCAGGTGAAAGTCGTGGCCCGGGCACTTGTGCAAGTCCAGGATGACTTCAAGGCCGGTTCTTGTAATCTTTTCGAGTGCTACGTCCAAGAGCTTGAATGCCTGTTCATCTGGAACAAGGTCTTCGCCCTTGAAAAAGTTGAAGTAGTCTACCGGCAAGCGCACGTGGTTGAAGCCTGCTGCATTAATGCGGGCAAAGTCAGAATCTCCAAGGAATGTTTCTGCATGCTTGTAAAAGCCAGGGAACCCGATTGGATCCTTTTCTTCGATACAGTCAACCTGGCTGAACCAGCCTCCCAAGTTAACGCCGCGTAAACGTTCATTCAGCATAATGCCTCCAAATTTTTAATACAGCACAAATATAAAGTGCTTTACCGCTCTTTAGTAGCGCCAAAAAAGCAAAAAAACAAAAACTGTTTTAGAAGATGAAAAAAGCCGCCTTTGTATGCTAGGCGACTTTGGTAACGGGCAATCCCGCTTTTTAATAATCTTCTTTTTCTTCTTCCTTAACATTGACTTCTTCTTCGGCAATGTTAAGGTCAAGAATTACGTCGAGATCATCTGGAGAATCGTAAAAATCAGCAACGAGGCCGACCTTTTTCATTTCGTCTTTCTGATTTTCGAAATGGACGATATCAGAAATTTTAACAGGAACAACTGCAGATGCACCGGTAATCGGGAGCTCTATAATCATGCCACGATTGATAGGACCTTCGATAACCTTACCCTTGAATATAAGACTAGTCTGGTTTTCACCGAGAGAAGTTTTCTTGACGTAAAATTTTGGCATATTACTTATGCATAATATTTGGTTCTAACGTTTGGGCCACTTTTAAAAATGACCGTTAATAAATCGTGAGTAAAAAACTAACTTTTTTATATGCAGTTGCGAGTAGGAAGAATCCCTTTTTTGGTCTGTGCCCCGTTTTTTCATCGCTTTTTTACAAAGAATTTTCAAAAAAGTGACCTGTTCCCCCGTTTTGCCTTTACCGATGACGTTCCAAGTGGTCAAAATTTACTGCTTTCAGAAGGGAAAATCCATTTAACTCCGGGTTCTTCGTTCAACTATGCGGTGAATCCCGGGAAGTTTGTTCTTGCTCCAAACCTTTGTACCTCTTGCAACCTTGAAGTACGTTCCGTAAAGCTTTTTTCAAAGGAACCGATAGAAAATCTTGGTGGCAAGCGGATTCACCTGACTGCACAAAGCGCAACCTCCATAGCGCTTTTAAAAATTCTTTTTGCGGAGCGTTTTTGCACCTTGCCAGAATATGTTTCCGGGCGCCCGTTTGATATGGATATGGATTCTGCAAAGCTTTTAATAGGCGATGAGGCGCTTGCGGAAGACTTTAGGTATATGTCAAGAAAAAGTGCTTTTGCGTATGCCTATGACCTTGGTTCGCTTTGGCAGGAATGGCAGCGCATGCCATTTGTCTTTGGTGCGTGGAGCATTCACAAGTCTGCGGTCGAAAATCCGGAATTGTGCGACCTTCTAAAAATTTTCTTGCAGGAACTGGAGCTTTCTGTTGCTGAATTTAGGGCTGATCCGCAGTCGGCGCTAAAGCTATGGATGGAACATTACCCAAATGACCTTGCCATGGACTTGCTTCATTCCTATTACGGAGTCCTTGATTATACGTTTACCGATGAACGCAAACAGTCGCTTTGCAAATTTTTTGAACTGGCAAAAAAAATCGGGCTGCTTGCATGCATGCCCGATATGGAATATTTCGACTGCAAAAATTAAAGCTTGATTGCTTCGAGCATTTCCTTGACCGCGCGGTCTAGACCAACCAGTGCAGCTCGGGCGATAATGCTATGGCCAATATGCAGTTCTTCGATGTTTGGAATGCTTGCAATCTCCTCTACGTTACGGTAATTTAGCCCATGGCCTGCGTTTACGCGAATGCCGTACTTGTTGGCTAGGAGCGTCATATCCTTTAGTGCAGAAAGTTCCTTTTCAACTTCATTGGAATTGCCCATGTCGTAGGCACTTGCAAAGTTGAATGTGTTTAGCTCAACGAAGTCCGCGCCGCATTTTTTTGCAGCCTTGATCTGGTCGGTTTCTGCATCGACGAATACGCAGACCTTTACGTCGTTGTTCTTGAGCGTTGCCACAATTCGAGCAAGTTCATCTAACTTGGCGGCAACATTTAGACCACCTTCTGTGGTTACCTCTGCATTGTTTTCTGGAACGAGAGTTACCATGTCCGGCTGAACGTCGATTGCAAACTGGACCATTTCCGGTGTCGGAGCGATGCGCATGTTGAGGTGGGTCGTGATCATGCCTCTAAGAAGCCTGATGTCACGGTCTTGAATATGGCGCCTGTCACCACGAAGGTGGGCCGTGATGCAATGGCAGCCGGCAAGTTCTGCAATGACTGCAGCGGCAATCGGATCGGGTTCGCGAACTTTTCGAGCTTCACGAATGGTTGCTATATGATCAATGTTAACGCCTAGCTTGATTGACATATTGATACTCCTATTGACGCAAATGAATCAGGTCTGTTAAAGGTATAATTTCTGTGCCTTGGGTACTTGCCTGCTCCTTGATATTTTGCAGATATTTCCATATATCTTTCTTTAGAGGCAGGATCATTACCGTATTTCCATACTTTCTAGCTTCTTTTAAAGTTTTTGTGATGTAGTATTCAATCGTGCTATTGTCTGGGTTGTACGGAGTAAAGGCGTCACAGGTTAAGGAATATTCATTGCAGACTGAATTCACCATGGAACTTTGCATTGCCGTTAAATCCAAGAAAATGAGGCTTTTGTCTTGGATTGGTTCCAGCAGGGCTCTTAAAAAGTTTGGATGCTCCACGGCCTGTTCGCCCATGCGAGTCGCCATGCCTTTTGCATCTGGGAATTGCTCTAGGGAGGTGCGGACAGCTTCGTCAATGGCTGCCTTTGTATGGTACATGCGAATTGGACTTGAGTGAGTTGAATTTAGCTTGGTAGATTCGAGGTAAGGCCAAATGACAATGGAACAATATGGATTGTTTCTTAAGATGTTGATGTTTGTTTGGCGAATGGAAATGCGACTGTTGAATTTTTTCATTTCGTCATCCAGGAGCCTAGAAACGTTAAAGTCGGCTGGGAGCGCCTTTTGTTTTTTTAATTCGCCTTGCTTGTTGAGGATGGCCTTTCGCTTGGAGTCACGGATTAAATTTGTATCTGGATAAATTTCTGCCGGGGTCAGAAGCAATGTGAACGGATATTCCTGCTTTGACAATTGCTCAAAACCGTATTCGTCATAGTTAGTGCCTTCAAATATTATCGCTAACTTTGAACTGCCGTCAACAAAGATTTCGTTTGAAATCTGAAGTTCAATGTTGATTGTATCGCCCTTGAAATCAATAAAGTCCAGTGTTGCAGACTGGTAGGTCGGATTTTTATCTGTAGATACGACGTATGTTTGCTCCATGTCAAGAATTTTCCCTTCATAGAGCCTGATGTGGTTCTGTGCCTTGAGAAGGTAGTTTATGATTGCAGGCCCCTTTCCAAGTCGCCAAACTTCACGGCTTGATTTCCTGTTTTTTTTGACTTCAATGACGCCTAGTTCTTTTTTGAGATATTCCTTGTATGGAATTGTATCCTTGGCAATTTCTGCAACAGGACTTACCGTGGCCTGTTCCTTGGTTTGCGAAAAAATGGCTTCCAGGTCTGCCTGGAAAATGTAGCCTAGAAAGGCTAATAGAATTAGAAGCAGCGCTATGCTGGCTAGAATTATTTTTGTGGATCGCATTGCGATTCAAATATAGTTACATTATGGTTATGCCGATTCGACTTGTTTTGACTGGACCGACCGCAGTGGGCAAAACGGAACTTTCGCTTAGCCTTGCAGAATATTTTAATGCGGAAATAATTTGCCTGGATTCCAGGCAAGTTTATGAAGGTTTTAGAATAGGTACTGCTCAACCGACTGGTGTAGAAAGAGCTCGTGTCAAGCACCACCTTACAGATTTTTTATCGCCAATGGAAAATTTTTCTGCCGGAGCGTTTGTAAAAGAAACGAAACGGATTCTTGAGGCAAATCCTGAAAAAGATTTTTTGCTTGTGGGTGGAACGGGACTGTACTTGACAGCGCTCATGGAAGGGCTGCCCGAGATCCCGGCGACGGACTTGTCGGTGCGAGAACGGCTTGCAAGTTTTGCCGAAAGCAATGGCCTTGACGCTTGTTATAGACGGGCCTTGGAGGTGGATCCAGAAGCTACCGCCAAATTGAAGGTAGCTGATAGGCAAAGAGTCTTGCGCGTTCTAGAAGTGTTTGATCAGACTGGACGCAAGCTTTCCGAATGGCAGAATGAGCGCAAAGGTGGCCTTGGGGAATTGCCTGTAGTTTTTTTGAACCGTGAAAGGGCGGAACTTTATAAGCGTATTGATGACCGTGTTGTACAAATGGTAAAGGACGGCTGGGTTTGCGAGGTAGAATCGTTGATGGAGGCTGTTCCTGAAAATGCCCCGGCATGGAACACGCTTGGTTACCCGGAAATCAGGCAGGTGTTGCGTGGCGAATTGGCACTAGAGCGTTGCGTTGAATATGTACAGCAAACGACAAGGCATTTTGCAAAGCGCCAGCTGACATGGTTTAGGCACCAGATAAAGGCTAAGGAAATCTCGTTGACCGAAAATTCCGTAGAGCTTATATTTGATCAGCTCACCAAGGGGTAAGTAATATGGAATCTTCAATAAATATAACTGCCATTGTGGTTGCGAATGCTTTGGGCTTGATGCTGGTTAGCATCATGTTTATCAGTAATTTTTGGCGATTGCATGAAAAAAGCCCAAAGACAAAATATTTATTGTGGATTCTCTTATTTACCTATATAAGTTGCGTTGTTGATCCGTTAGTTTTTATTGCCGATGGCGTTCCTGGTAAATTTGCATGGAATGTTGTTTATTGGGGCAATGCAATTCTGTTCATGACTTTTTTGCTTGGGTGCTTGTGCTGGCTTTTGTTTTTAAAAGAATTTCTGCATTGCTCTATGTCAAAACTACATGCTCTTTGTATAAAGGTGGTTGTCGTTTTTGCTTTTGTCCTATTAGCGATAAATACATGCGTGCCGGTTGTGTTCCAGGTAAATGAGCAAAGTGTATATTCAAGAAGTTTTGGTTATTGGCTCTTTGTCGCAATGGATTACGGACTTCTTGTCGATAGTTTGATTTATTATCTTGTATGCAAACATAAGGGCGGTGTACTTAAATTTTTCCCTGTGTGGATTTACTTGATTCCGATTGCGATAGGAACCATTGCGCAATCCATGGTTTATGGAATTTCCGTTTTGTCGGCAAGTTTTGCCGTGGCTGTTACAGGCGTATTTGCCAGTTTGCAAAGCGAACAGATTTTTAGAGATGGCTTGACAGGATTGTTTAATAGGGTCTATCTGGATTATTTGCTAAAGAGGTTTAGCAAAAAGAAGTCTTTCGATGTTACCGGCCTTATGATTGACTTGAATGGGTTCAAGCAAATCAACGACACTCAAGGCCATGCTATCGGAGATGTTGCATTAAAGAATACTGCAAAGCTTTTATCGGAATCCTTGCGTGATATAGGGGTTGTCATGCGCTATGCTGGCGATGAATTTGTTGCATTTGTAAATACTACGGACGAAACGATTGTCGAAAAGTGCGTAAAGAATATCCAAACCAATTTTGACACCTTCAACAAGGTTTCGAAGGAACCGTATAAATTGTCGACATCGATTGGCTGGTGTGTGTTGAACAAGAATGATATAGACAATGGTTTCTTTATGAATGAAATCGACCGGCGCATGTACGAAAATAAAAAGAACTTTTACGAACAGAATGCTATTGATCGCCGTAAGCGTTGTTAGTTTTTAGCTAAATTTGTCTCCGTTTAAGGAGACGTTTATGAAGGCTAAAATTGCAAAAATCGTATTTGTCGTTTTAATTCTTGTAGCGTGTTTTCCTCAGGTTGCAAGTTGGATGGCTTTGCTTGCGGGCATTGTCTATGCATTTGTCTTTGGGGGGCCTGCATTCCCGAAATTTGCCCAGAAAACACAAAAGTATTTGTTGCAGGCTTGCGTTGTCGGCCTTGGCTTTGGCATGAACTTGCAAGACGCTTTGCAGTCTGGCAAGGAGGGCATGATGTTCACAATTGTTTCTGTAGCAAGCGTCATGGTGCTAGGCTTTGTTTTTGGAAGGCTTTTGAAGGTTGATTCCAAGACATCTTACCTGATTTCTAGCGGTACGGCAATTTGCGGTGGTTCTGCTATCGCCGCTGTAGCTCCCGTTGTCGATGCCGACAAAGACCAGATGAGCGTTTCTCTTGGGACCATCTTCGTGTTGAATGCCATAGCTCTTTTAATATTCCCGCCACTGGGGCATTTCTTTAACCTTGATGAAATCCAGTTTGGTAACTGGGCAGCTATCGCAATCCATGATACAAGTTCCGTTGTTGGCGCTGCTGCTGCCTACAGTGAAAAATCCCTGGAAGTTGCAGCAATGGTAAAGTGTACTCGTGCTCTTTGGATTTTGCCACTTGCTTTAATTACCATGCTCTTCTTTCGCAAGAATAGCGGCAAGGGACGCTTGAATGTTATTCCGTGGTTCATTTTCCTTTTTGCGATTGCGATGGTCTTGAATACGTACCTTTTCCCGGCACTCGGCGTTTCTGCAGAAATCGGCAAGTACATTGTACTTGTCGCTAAGCGTGGCTTTGCGATTACACTGTTCCTTATAGGTACTGGACTTTCAAAGGGAAAGCTCAAGTCTTGCGGCTTCAAGCCCTTTGTGCAGGGCATTGCGCTTTGGCTTGTAATTGGAGCAGGGAGCCTTGCAGTAATTAAGCTGTTGTAGGCTTTGGTAATTCAGAATTAAGAAATTAGAATTAGGAATTTTCATTTTGTCATCCTCGACTTGATCGAAGATCTTAACATGCTAGAGATTCTCGGTCAGGGCCGAGAATGACGCGGTAAGTTACAATGTCTGCCGACAGCCTACAGCCGACTGACTACAGCATTGCCTCTAGGCGCAGGAGCGCCGACCCCATACCTCAAGCACCGAAGGTGCGTTCCTAATTTTTGGCTCCTGTCTTCTGTTTTCTGTACTCTGTATTCTGTCTTGCATCTGGCTCTTGCATCTTGATTACCTCAAAGT